>JAQXTL010000004.1:0-300000 GCA_029219465.1 Methanobacteriaceae archaeon
CATCTTTTAAAACCATGAATAAAACAACCATAAATATTAATATCTATAATAAACGATTGTACTTCATAGTATATAAAATTAAAGAAAAATAAAACAATTAAAATTAGAAAAAATTGTGACTTCGTGTCACATCCTCAAAAAGTAAAAAAAAAGATATTTAGTATATCTTTTTAACATCAGATGGTTTGATGGTAATATTTTGACGTCTGTACCTAACAGAAATCTCATCGCCTCTAATAGCATAAACTTGGCTTGAATAAGATTCTCCTTGGTAATTGAAGATAATTTCATCTCCTTTTTTAAGTACAACCTCATTATTGTTAATAGTAATTTTAAGATTATCTCTTGCAGGTTTGCTTTTAATAGCATTATTATTTGCTTTTGGAGCTTCAGGTTTTGGAACATCTCTGATTACTTCAAAAGATTTAGGTTCCTGTCTTACTTCCAATTGGTCATCACTAGTAAAAGCAGGTTCAATATCTCCAACAGGATCTACATAATCAACATGAGTTTCGTTGATAATAGGTTCAAACTCATCATATTCTTTTACAGTTCTAATGTAGGTTTCTTCTTGTGGAATTTCATCATCAGTATAAATATCTCCAGCAAGTGAATCTTCCGGTTCAGCAGACAATTTTTCTTTAACATCCTGGAAGATTTTAGAACCTTTGATTTTCTTTGTAAATTTATCCAAGTCTTTTCTGTAATCTAAATCCATTAAGTTTTCAGCGTCACGAGTAGTTTCACTCTCAGTAGGTTCTTCTTGGATTTTACTTGGAGTTTTAAGAGTAGGTTCTTTAATTTCTTCATTAGGAATATCTAAATCATCATTATCACTGCTTAATAAAACATCAGTAATGTTTTCTTCTTTTTGAGCTAATTCAGGAGCATCAGGAGTTTCTTGAGGTTTTTCATCTTCTGCTTCTTTATTTATTAAGCTTCCAATAGTATCGAACTCTTCAGATTGTTTTTTAACAATACTTTCTTTGAGTTCATCTAATTCAGGATCGTCAGCTTTAGGCTGTTCTTTTTGCCTTTCATCATCCTTTCTTTTAGACTCTTTGATTAATTCATCAATAGTGAATAAATCCTTCAATTCAGTTTTATCCTCTTTATTTTGATTCATAATATCCATCTGACTTTGTTTGATTGGTTCTTGAAACTTTTTAACATGATTTCCATAATCGATGATAAGTTGGTTTTCAGATTCGTATTCAAAAGTTTTATTATTAATTTCCGGAGCAATATAACCAGTATATTCTTTTGGAAGTTCATTTTGATTTCCATATAATGATCTAGTGCTTTGTGAATTATTGGATCGGGATGATTTTGAAGATAAACTATCAGCAAGACTTTTCGTATTGAATTTTTCTTTTCGTTGTGAGATAACTTCATTTAAGCTATCAGCACTTGGAATTATAGATTTCTCATCGTGCTCGAGTTCATCACCTTTATAGTGTAATTTAACCAATATACAGGAAATTACACCAACTATTGCAATAGTTATCCAAATTAATATGGTTATTCCATTCATGTTTCCCAATCCTAATTTTTTATTATGTAATAATATATGTTATTTCATTAATTTAAATACTTTTATATTATTAATAAAAATGAAGTTTTTTAAATAAAATATGAAATTATGATTTGCAACATCTTTACAATTTTTCCACCAAACACTTTACAATTTTTCCAATAGCTAATTTATAAATACAAAAAATAAGATTAGATAAAAACTGAAATCATACTAAAAAATTAAAAACTTATTCAATTTTTACCCCTATTAAAACTACTATTTTATATATATTTAAAATAAATAATATAATTAGATTAATAAATTAATTACGAGGAGAAATCATGGTTGTTAAAATTAATGAAAACTATCTTAAATTAAAAAGCAGCTATCTTTTTGTTGAAGTAGCAAGAAGAGAAAGAGAATTCATAGATAATAATCCCGATGCAGACATTATCAAAATGGGTATTGGGGACGTTACCAAACCATTAGTACCTTCCGTTATTAAAGCATTTAAAGATGCTGTTGATGAAATGGGTAATGCAGATACCTTTATGGGATATGGACCAGAACAAGGATACGACTTTTTAGCACAAGCTATTGCAAAAGACTATGAAAAATACGGAGTAAACTTAGATACTTCTGAAATTTTCATAAGTGACGGATCCAAATGTGATACTGGAAATATCCAAGAGATTTTCGGAATCGACAATAAAATCGCAATTACTGATCCTGTTTACACAGTTTATGTTGATACCAACGTAATGGCTGGAAGAACTGGAGATATGAAAGATGGCATGTATGAAGGTTTAACTTACCTTAAATGTAATTCTGAAAACGGATTCATCCCGCAATTACCAGATGAAGTAGTTGATATTATTTACTTATGCTATCCAAACAACCCAACAGGTACTACTTTAACCAAAGATCAGTTAAAAGTATTTGTTGATTATGCAAAAGAAAATAAAGCAATTATCTTATTTGACGCTGCATATGAAGCATTCATTACTGAAGACAATGTACCTCACAGTATCTATGAAATTGAAGGTGCTGACGAAGTAGCTATTGAATTTAAGAGTTTTTCAAAAACTGCTGGATTTACCGGAACCCGTTGTGCATACACAGTTGTTCCTAAAAAATTAATCGCATATGATAATGATGGTAATGAAGTAGAAGTTAACCCATTATGGAACAGAAGACAAACCACAAAATTCAATGGTGTATCATATCCTGTTCAAAAAGCAGCTGAAGCAACCTTAACTCCAGAAGGTCAAAAAGAAATCCAAGAAGTAATCGACTATTATATGAAAAACGCTAAAGTTATCCGTGACAGCTTAACTGACATCGGATTAGAAGTTTACGGTGGAATCAGCTCACCTTACATCTGGGTTAAAACTCCAAATGACATGGATTCCTGGGCTTTCTTTGATTTATTATTAAACGAAGCAAATGTTATCGGAACTCCAGGTTCAGGATTTGGTCCTAGTGGTGAAGGATACTTAAGACTTACCGCATTTAATACTTTAGAAAATACAAAAGAAGCAATGGATAGAATTTCAAAATTAGAATTTTAGGTGTTTAGCTTGAAAAAAATAGAAAAACCAGTGGAAATTGAAGAAGGAGACTCATTTAAAGTCATTTTATCAAAATATGGTGCTTTAGCACTTGATAAACAAGAAAACTTATCTGAATTAATCGGAGAAACCATTGGAGATTTAGATATTGAAAAAGGAAACATCACCTTTGGAGATATTGAAATGCCAGTTCAAATTTTAGGTTTCTACTCTGCAGATTTAAACCAATGGTCATGGGCATGGGATAACGAAGAAATCTTTGGCGCAGACTTAATTAAAGCAGCTTGTGATATTAAAGAAATCGGAGACAAATTCGAAGTTCCTGAATTTAACGCTCCATTAATCCAAACTGATTATGACCACTGCCACCCTATTGCAATGAGTGCAACTGCAATTTTAGGCTATGATGCATATTATGCAGTATCTGAAGAAGGATTAGACATCTTTGTTGCAATCAAATCCGATTTAATCAAAGAAAACAATGAAGTTAAAAAGTTCAGAGACACATACTACACTTTCCAGAAAAACTTCAATGTATATCCTACTATTGCTTTTGAATCATACACCAAACTCAAAGGCTATGGTTTCAAACCACACGATGATTTCTACTTGGCTAAAATTGGAGAATCCCGTGTAATGGCAGGATTTACCGAAAGAGGAAATGTAACTCGTATCTTAATGTTTGGTGAAGATGAACAGTGATTACTATGAATCAGGATTTAGCAGAAGAATTGGAATATATGAAAGATTTACTTGCTAAATCTGGATTTTTTGATAGTGAAGAGATAATTGAAATATTGGAAGATCAGTTTATTGAAGAAGACATTGACTTTAGTGAATGTGAAATCTCATTAAATGATTTTTCCAATGAAAATTTCTCAAAATTAGAAAGCGTATTTACCCAATTAGCTAATGAAAAGATTGTAGCTATTCATAATTGCGGATACGACATTAGTGAAGGTGTAAATGATGCTTTTGAATTGTATCTTCACTTATACAACAATAAATTCCACACCGAAGGTTTTTGTTTTTACACTTTTGAAGATATTGAAGAGTGTATTTATGATGAAAAATTAAAAATTACATTTGGCGATTTTGAAAACGATGAAAATAAAGCATTAGAAATCGGCAAAACTGTTTTTTGTTACTTAAAAGAAGCTGGTTTTAATATTAACTGGGATGAAAGCATTAACAATCAAATTGAACTTACATCATTTAAATGGGATAAATCCTATGATGAAAGTAAGGAATATGAAATTGAAGGTGCTTATGAAGTATTTACTAAAAGTTAGGTGTTAAAATGAATGGAAGGTCATTAAAATTAATACGTGACGTTATTATCAATTCCGGAAAGATGACATCAGTTGAAATTTCCCATGATTCAATTTACTTGCAGTTTAGTGATGTTGAACTTGGAACTCCAAAATTAGACAGCGAATTTAACTTAACCGCAAGATTTGGCGAAGATTCATTTTTAACTGCTTTTTATAACAATATCTGGGATATTGACTTTTTATCAAAATATAATTTTAAATATGAATTTCTAAGAGAAGATATTCGCCTTAATGTTAAAAACATCAGGTTTAATGACTTTGAATATTTAAATAGACTTTTTGAAAAATACCAAAAGGATAAATCAATCTCTACTGTTGAAGATTTTAATATCCGCAATATTAGAAATGACTTTTTTATGATTGTTGAAGCTGAAGATATTGCTATCGTTTTAGGTGGAAACCAGATGGATTTCTTTACACCATCTGAAAGACTAGACGATGCAACTTTACGTGAGCTTTCTAATGAATGGATGCTTTACTTTTTAAAATACCAGAAAAAAAGAAATCTCATAAGAGACCCAATGTGTGAAAACCATCCACTTAGATATTAGTAAATTAATTTAATAGCTATTTAAAAATAAAGAAAAGTAGTAGGACTATTAAATTCATTTACCTACTTTTATTTTAATTGTTCTTTTGATTGAAAACTCCCATTATGAATTCGTATACATGCATCAATTGGGAGTAAGGACCATAATTATGGTTGTGAATGTTACTCATATCATCTTCAATACGATCATCTACTTCTTTTACAAATGATGAATTGTTATAGTCATGAGATGTAAAGTAGTGCACCTGAATTGCATAATTTGTATCCTCTTTAGGGAATACATAATTAACTCCAATATGACTCCAGGTTACATTATTGTCCCTTGAAGGATTTGAGAAGTATTCTTTTGATACATTAACTCCACCAATAGTGGAATTTTCCATTTTTAAAACTTTAAAATTACCGTTTTCCATAGCTCTGAATTTTGCATGGGAAATTGAAGTAATATGGTCTTCCGGCCAGTCATCCCAATGGTCAATGTACACATACTGATTTGTAATTGCATGAGGAGTTTTTGAATGGTTGGTTAAATTCAATTCCTCTGTAGTATTCCATGCTTCAGGAACAACAGTTACACTATGTCCAAAATCAACTGTTTTATCTGTTTGAACACTTAGAAAACTGTTTATCCCATTAATATTTAGTGCGATGAAAATAATAATAATTACAATCACCAATGAACGTAACATATCCTCTTTTCTCATTTTACCACCCTAACTTGCGTTTTCCTCAACAGGTTCCTCAATACCCTCACCAGTATGTTCAGTTTTACTCCATTTTCTTTCTTTTCTGGAAATCATATTCGCCATTGTCATAAAGAAAAGTGGAATCAAGTGATAACAGTATATGTAATATCTTATTATATCCAAGATATATTCAATGATTCCAGGATCATCTCTTGATAATGCAATCATAGTACCTGGGAAGAATGCAACAATTGATAAAAGCCCAACAAGAAGTGGAGCATCCATTCTGATAATTGTTACATTATTAAATACAAACCATGACACTGCATTTACAATAGTTATAATAAAACCAAAAAAGATTAGCAAATTAAAACTGTAAAAGGAAATATGTTCAATTATTCCCATCTTTTTGACAATAGGGATTTTTGCTTTTAAAATAACCGGCAAGTAAACAAATAATGTTTCAAAGTTACCAATAGCCCATCTGACTCTTTGTCTAAATAAAGGCTTCCATTTAGCAACTGCTTCTTGGTAAACTGCACATTCACCACAGTAACGGATTTTTCCACCTGCAAGCAATATTTTAACTGCAAGGTTTAAATCCTCAGTTACAGCAAATCCATCCCATTTTCCACAATCAATAATTGACTGTTTTTTAACAAACTGACCGTTTCCACCTAAAAAACCAGTCATCCCAAGATTGTCCTTAGCTATTAAAGTGTTTCCAAAACTTGCAAATTCCAAATGCTGCATACGAGTCAAGTAGTTTTCATCCTTGTTAAACATTTTAACTCTTGACTGAACACCGTCTGTATCATCACAAAGATATGACATGATAATTTTTAAATAATCAGTTTTAACTTGAGTATCTGCATCAAATACACCAATAACTTCCCCTTTGGATAATGTTAATGCATCATTTAAAACAAAACCTTTACCTTTTCCAGATCTTGGAGGGTGTCTTGTAACAATCTTAAGATTAGAAATGTCTTTTTTAAGATCATGCAAGATTTCTCCTGTTGAATCAGAAGACCCGTCATTAACAACAATGATTTCGTATTGAGGTTTTCCTTCATAGTGGTATTCCATTGCAGCAATACTCTCAACAGTTGATTTGATAGTGTATTGCTCGTTGTGTGCAGGAATAAAAATACTTACAAAAGGAAGTTTATCTCCATCTTCAATCATTTCAACTTCTTTTTGCTTTTTAATACTTGCAATAGCATTTATAATCATTGCTAAAGTAGGAATTAGCAATACCCATTGAAGCCAAGTTGCATTTCTTGTTAAAAGTGCCATTAAAATTAAACTAACACATAAAAATAAAAGTAATACTGAGTTTGATTTTTCAACTACAAGCTCAACATTTTTTTCTCTAATCTTATCTTTTGCTTCAATAACGTTGATAGTGTTAAGCTTATGCTTTTTTAAAACAACAGCAATAGCTCTTAAAAGTTCATCTTCTTCAATTTCCTTTATTAAAAACTGGTATGGTGAACATTCAAGAATATCTTCAAGAATATCATCATCAAACATCACTCCCACAATAAAAATAAAAGGAATGTTGTAGTTTTCAAAGTATTGTGAAAATCTGTGTATGTCAATATCACTGTTATCAATATCTAAAAGAATTAAACTAGGTGATTGGTTTTTAATTATCTTTTTAATATTTTTGGTGTCAAAATCAGATTTGATAAACTTATAATCTGCGTTTCCGACATACTCATCTACGAGGCCTAAGGTTTCTTCATCAGTACTTATGGTTAGAATTTTAGGCCTTTCCATAATCTGAGTATTTTGCTTTGCATCTTCCATTGTATCTTATTAAATCGACATTGGGATTTAATATTTAATTAAATCCACTAGCATCATTTAATTTTTGTTCTTCTAACTCCGCTCTTTTAATAGCTAATTTAAGAGTTTTATCTAATTTAGTTATTTCATAAGGTTTTGGAACAAATCCATATGAACCTTCAATATTGGATCTTTCGAATGTATAATCATCAGTGTTTGCAGTTAAATAAACAACTGGTATTCTCAATTCTAAAATTACCTTAGCAGCATCAATTCCTTCCATGTCTCCTTTTAATTTGATATCCATTAAAACGACGTCAGGAACTGTTTCAGCAGCCATATCAATTGCATCTTGACCAGTGCCAACTGTATCGATGACCTCATAACCTAACTCTTCTAAACTGAATCTCAAATCAAGAGCAGTAATCGCTTCATCTTCAACAATCAATATCCTATTTTTCATTTTAAATCAACATAATTATAGTAAATTAATTATAACATTTATTTGATAACATATAAAAACTTTATGAATAACAATTATAATTATGGAAATTCAATGAAAATATAATATAAATAAAATTTATTTGAAAACACCTGTTTTTTCATTAAAACTTATAAAATAATATCAAATCATATAAAAATCTTTTCACTTGATTTTCTCATACACAATGATATAACATTCAAATCACAACACCCCATTAAATAAATAAAACCGCTCCAACTTCTAAAATAAGTCATAAATACCATTATTGGAAAAATGATTTTACCAACAAATGCAATTTAGCCAAAAGTTTTTAAAACATGAAAAATAAAATACAATTGTTATGAAGATTTTTTAAAAAAAAATTTTCGAATCAATTTTTTAAGGAGTTATTAGATGACTTGTAATATTTTAGTTGGTGGAGCATGGGGTGACGAAGGTAAAGGAAAATGTATTACCTACCTTTGTAACAATGATAAACCTGACATTATTGCTCGTGCAGGAGTAGGTCCAAATGCAGGACACTCTGTTGAATTTAACGGAGAAAAATATGGTTTAAGATTAACTCCATCTGGTTTCGTACACACTGGAGCTAAACTCATGATTGGAGCAGGAGTTTTAGTAAACCCAGATGTTTTATTCAAAGAATTTGAAGATTTAAAAAAATATAACGTAAAAGAAAGAATGTGCGTCGACCCAAGATGTGCAATTATCAGCAACGACCACATGGAAAGAGACAAAAGTTCAGAACACTTAGCTAAAAAAATCGGAAGTACCGGATCTGGTTGTGGACCAGCAAACTCCGATAGAGTATTAAGAACTATTGACTTAGCACAAGACATTCCTGAACTTGAAGAATACATCACTGATGTTTCCCTTGCATGTAACGAAACCCTTGATGAAGGCGGAGACGTATTCATTGAAGGATCACAAGGATTTGCACTTTCCCTTTACTATGGAAGCTATCCTTATGTAACAAGTAAAGACACTACTGCATCAACCTTTGCAGCAGATGTCGGTGTAGGACCAACTAAAGTAGATGAAGTCATTAACGTATTTAAATCCTACATTTCCCGTGTTGGAGAAGGACCATTCCCAACTGAAATGTCACAAAAAGAAGCTGAAGAACATGGATGGGAAGAATACGGTGTTGTAACCGGACGTCGTAGAAGAATCGGATACTTCGATATGGATCTTGCAAAAGAATCCTGTAGAATTAACGGCGCAACACAAATTGCACTTACTTGCGTAGATAAATTATACCCTGATTGTGCAAGAACACAAGACTACAGTGATTTATCTGTTGAAAGTAAAGCTTTCATTGAAGATATTCAAAGTGCAACCGGTGTACCAGTTACTATTATTTCAACTGGACCTGACTTAAACGATACTATCGATTTAAGAAAAGAATTATTATAACGGATTAAATTTCCGTTTTTTACTATTTTTTTTAATTATTTTAAAACGAGAAAAATAATAGCTATCAAAGACTAACTTCAATAGCTATTGTAGACAGTAAAAAGAAACCTGTGAGAATTTCTTTTTTATTTTTTTAACTATACCTATACTAATGGAAAAAAATTAATAACTACTGATTTGAGCTAAAAATCAACAGTTAGCTGATGATGAAATATTAATATAGACATAATTACTTTGAAAAATAACCAAATAATTCCTATTTAACTATTTTTCTAACATTAGTACCATTAATACTAATCTTAGAAAGACAATTAGTAGGGAAAGTAAATAGCTAATGTGGAGAATAGCTATTTACATTTTTTGGCAGTTTTTTATTAATTACAAATCAAGAGGTCCTAATTTAGTTAAGGTTTTATGAAACTCTTCCATAGTAGTTTGGAATTTTTCACCTTCAGATGCGGAAATCCATTCGTGACGGAATCTTTGCTTTTCGATTCCGAATTCTTCAAGAATATCTTCTATGATTTTTGCTCTTCTAGACCATTTGTAGTTACCAGCATCATAGTGACAGTCCCCAATATGACAACCCCCTACAA
Organism: Methanobacteriaceae archaeon; assembly: GCA_029219465.1. Lineage (NCBI taxonomy): Archaea > Methanobacteriati > Methanobacteriota > Methanobacteria > Methanobacteriales > Methanobacteriaceae > Methanobacteriaceae archaeon. Next base: position 9,948 of record JAQXTL010000004.1, read on the forward strand.
ATACCCCATCAGCTCCTTCCTGGAAAGCCTTAAACACCATAGACGGATTGATTCTACCTGAACACATTACACGAATGATCCTAATATTTGATGGGTATTGCATACGTGCAGTTCCAGCGGTATCAGCACCACAATAACAACACCAGTTACATAATAAACCTACGATTTTTAAATCTTCAGACATTAAAATCACCTCTATAATTCAGTTTTTTGTGGACTATACAAAGGAGGTCTAGCATCATCTGAAACTCCAGATATATAGCCGGTTCTATTATAATATTTTTTCTGCAATTTATCGAAAATTAATGAAACAGGAATGTCCATTGGGCATACATCATCACATTGACCGCAATCGCAACAGCTAAAACTCATATGGGATAATCTTACACCCTGGAATGCAATAGGACTTGGTGATAAGTTTTCTTCATCCTTAAAGTAGGATTTGTCTAATTCACATTCATTACACCAGCAGATTGGACAGATATCACGACAAGCATAACATTTAATACATCGTTTCCAGTCATCCATAGTACTTACAGTTTCATAAGTTACTTCCTGGTTCTTTTTAGCCATGTTAATCATGACATTTTCAACTTTGCTTCTTGTTTGAATAGCTGCTTCAGACGGAGATTTTGTTTCAAGCAAACCCTCCTTTTTAGCGCCATCAATTAATTGCTGGCCTTTTTCATCGTTGATTTCAATGAAAGTCCAGCCTTGTTCAGCTCCCCAGTTTCCACATGCAATGTTAGCTTTTCTTGGTATTTTTACATCACATCTCTGACAGTTATTACGTCTTCCATATCCTTTTTCTTCTAAATCATGGATTTTTACTGCTTCTTCACTTCCATCAGCTAGTTCAATGATAAATTTACCTTTATCAATTTCTTCACTTACAACATCATCAGGAGCAGCTTCGTAAAACAAATCAATCATTTTTCTACCACTTATTGGTGAAACAGTTCCACCACAGTTAAGACCAATGAAATAGAGATTATCTTTATTGATTTTGTGTCTTTTAATAAGTTCATCCATTGCTCTCATATCACAAGGTTTAACTGCCATTGCAATTTTTTGATTCCTGCAGTATTTTTCTACTAAATCTCCAATCATTGTTGGTGCACAGTGATATGAACCTGCAGTTTTTAATAAATCAACACTATCAGTTATAAATACAGGCATTGCATCATAAATGTCATCACATGGCATGATTGTTAAAACTCCGTCAACAAGTTCACTATCAAGTAAATATTTAAAAATACTTGTTACTGCTCCTCCACATTCTCCAGCACTTAGAATATCATCATCTTGAGATTTTGCTAAAACATAACTCATATAACTCACCAATTTAGTTTAATTTATCAATTATTTCGATTATTCCTAATTCGTCTGAGTCTACAATGGTGCTGAAAGTTTGAACATCACCCATTGAATTTACAAATGATCCATCCTTTTCAAGCCAGGTTTTAATTGGAACAGTGATATCAGACATTTTTGTTGTATTATTTTCACATGATGCAAAAGTGATGATTTTTGATAATTTTGTAAAATCAAAATCAAATTCGCAGGTAACATCGTCATCAAATACCACTAAGACTTGAGTATTCTCAAACATATCAATCATTTCATCTAAGGATTTGGCATCGATAATATCCAATGCACCTTTTGAATTTGATTTGGAAAATACTGGTAAAACTTTACAGTCAAGTTCTTCAATTTTTATTAAATCATCCTGTGAATCTACATAGTTAAATACAACTACGGAGGAATTATCGATTTCACAGGAGCTTAAAAACTCATCAATTGAAGTGTTATATGTTTTATCAGCAATTGAAAATGTAACTGACTTTTCAGTTTTACCAAGTGCATAAATTTCAGCACCATTCTGTTTAGCATGAACAATTCTTCTTCCAATCAATGGATTTTCATATAAAATATCCCCAATTACAAATACTTTGTTGGCACCAGCAATATCATCATAAGAAGCAACATCACTAAAATTTTTTAAATTATCTGCATAAAATGCAACGTTATAATTTTTGGACTCACCAAATTTAGCAATAGCTTCAATTTCTTCAAGAGAATTATTACCAGAACAAAGTAAAGTAACATCAGATGCCTCAACACCATCAAGCTCTTTTGAAACTTCACTTATGAGTTTAGAAACATCCACATCTCCAAATTTATTTAAGTAACAGTCAATTGAATTTCTTCCATTTAAACAGTTTTTTCCAGCGTTAACCGGATGTCTTTTATATGGAAAAGTTCCAACTATTTCACCATCATTTAAAACTACATTAAGTCCGCAGCCTACACTACAAGACGGACATAATGTATGCTTAATTTCTAACATAATACATCTCCAAAATTTAGTTATAAAAGCATTTCACTCTTACAAACAATTAATTAATAAAAATTATCCAATTAACAAAATAATCAAATAATCTATACAATACTAACAAGTAATAACCATATAAAGATTATTAAAAAAATTTGAAATAAATTAGGCTTTAAATTAAATATTAAGGTTTTACAATAGCCATTTTTTAAAAATAATTTCTTAGTATTTGAATTATTAAAAATAAAAAGATAATAGCTTAGAAATTGGAAAAAATAATAATTAATAAAAAAATAGAAAATTAATTAAAAATGATTAAATTGGAAAAAATTTATTTTTATTGGTTATTATTGAAAAAAATAAGAATAATTTATGGAAATTTTTAAAAATAAGTATTTTAAATAGGAATTTTTGAAAATAAATTGATTTGAATTTAATTTGAAAATAGTAATACTTTTTAATAAAATAATACTACTTATAATAATAAAATTTTATTAAATATTAATACTTATGAACAGTCAAGTTTTACAAGATAATAATTTTGAACTAGTACATGAAGATTAGAATTAATCAATGCTTTTATTAAATAGTTTAATAAATACTTTGCAAAATCCAATTAAACTAGATTATAAAGAAATATTATTTAAGAATTTTTTACAGTCCCCATCATAAAGTTCATCATAATACTCAAAAAATGAATTACAAGGCAAATCCATCCCATTACAAATCATACCAACATATAATGAATTAGCAGTGTCAATTGAAATAATCTCTTTTTTAAGAGCCTCAGTTAAAATCATAGAACTTGTTATTAACCCAATATCCAAATCTTCAATATATTCCAACACATCACTTAGATTATTACTAGCAACAATCCCATTGTTTAGATGAGCTAATGCCATTGCAGCAGATTCACCAGAACCACAAACCTTACCTGTTTTGCTCCAAAAACCTTTTTCAATTGATTTATATGTAACATATTCTTGAGATGGAAAATATATTTCTCTAATTTCCACAAAACTTTCTTTTAAATTTTCAAAATTTCGTTTTACAATTAATGGAGTACTTTCATTCATTATCTCCTGATAAACTTGTTCAGGAATAACAATTTTTGGAAAATAACTCTTCTAAAACATAACCTGCATCCACAAATAAAAATGACTCCAAACAGTCAGCATCATAGAAAATAGGCTTATTCAAAGACATTCACCTCATTATAAAGAATATCATTTCTGAAACTCTTTAATAAAATTTCTCTGCGTTTTCCACCAGTTATTTTTTTATCATCAAATGCTTTTTCAGTTAAACGTATCAATTCACCTATAGATGAATATTTTTGATTTTCCAAAGAAGGTTTATAAAGACTAGTATCATAACCTAAACGATTAGCTTGCCTAATTATATCTGAGCCATACTCTTCAAATTGATCATCATTAATCCAGTTCAAGTTTTTAAGACGCATAAGCATGGCTGAATTACTAACTTGAAAATACTGTTCACATTTAATTACATCTTCAAGTGACCAATCATCAATATTATTCTTATTTTTAAACCAGTATAGAGCACTATCCGGCATAAGTAATGCTGAGGCGAAATCATTTGCATTTTTTTCACTTTCACTATTGGTATTAACACCACAAACAACAAATTCACCTATATCATCATAAAGTAAATGATACAACTCATGAGCAAGTGTGAAATTTTGCCTTCCAATAGTATGATTTGTATTAACAAAAATTATATTATCCTCATCTGTTTTAGAACAGCAACCACTAATATTTGTTTTCATAGGAAACCAAAGAACAGTTAGATTTTTCATATTAGTTTGGATTAAAGAACGAAGATTAACACAGGCAAATCCTTCAATACCCCAATCATGCCTTAATGATTGTGCAAATACAGCAGCATCCATAATTAATCATCCCTATCCAAGCTTCTTAATAATTTTAAAAATCCAGTAATTTCATTCATTTTTGCAACAACATTCAAATCTACTTTTTCATCACTACGAAAAGCTATACTAAAACTTTCATAAAAATCAGTTTCACCTAGCAAATATTCATGTGAACAATTATATAATAAGCATAATTTGTCAAGTAAAGCCATGTTAAAGTTTCTCTCACCATTTTCTATTTTAGAAAGATAACTTTGCTTAATTTCCAAATAATCAGAAACCTGTTCTTGAGTATATCCATTTTGGATTCGTAATTTCTTTAAATTTTTCGCTACAGTGGTTTTCATGACAACACCCCATGAGTATTCAATAGTTTGTAATAAAAAATATATAAATATTATAGAAAATATTATGACAATATTGTAAAAAATATAAAAAATTGATTTAAAAAGGAATAATATAACTTAAAAAATAAATTAAATAATTAATAAGTAATATTCATACACAATAAGAGAATAAAATTAGATTATTTAAAAATAACGGATGAAAAATATAATATTGAATTTCAATAATAAAAAAGAATTAAAAATAAAAAAATAAAAGAAAAGTTAAGCACTTCTCTCAAGTACAAAATCAGCAATACCAACAAGTATCTGTTTAGATGCAGAGTCATCTAATATTTCAAGTACTTCTTTTGCTTGGTCGACTGATTCTAATGCCAAATTGCGAGCATATTCAATAGCACCACAATCTGTTAAAATTTGAATTGCTTCATCTATGTCGCTTTGTGAGTTTTCAGTGTCTTTTAAGATTTCAAATAATCTTCCAGAGTCATCACTTTCTAAACCTTTAATTGCGATAATAGTCATTTTTCCTTTACCGATGTCTGATCCGATTGGTTTACCTAAGGTTTCTTCATCAGCTACTAAATCAAGGTAGTCATCCTGAATTTGGAATGCTAAACCAATTAAACGACCGTATTCGTACATTGCATCGATTACTTCATCAGATGCTCCACCCATAATAGCTCCTGCTTTTGTAGCTGCTGCTATTAATGCACCGGTTTTTTTGAAAATCATTTCCATGTATTCATCTTGTTTAACATCGAATCTTTCTTCAAAACTCATATCAAGTGCTTGACCTTCACAGATTTTTACACATGCATCTGCAACGGTTGCAAGTGCTTTGTTGTTTTGATCAGAACTAGTTCCTTTACTTCCAATAATGAGTTCAAATGCTTTTGAGAATAATGTGTCTCCTGCAAGAATAGCTACATCGTCACCCCATACTTTGTGTACAGAAGGCATTCCTCTTCTTGTATCATCCTGGTCCATGATATCGTCATGGATAAGTGAAAATGTGTGGATGAGTTCAATAGCTGCTGCTGCGTTAAGTGAAGATTCACGAGCTCCTCCAACTGCTTCTGCAGTAATTAATGTTAAAGCAGGTCTAAGCATTTTACCTCCAGCTCTTGTAAGATAAACTGATGCATCTGCAAGGTTTTGTGGAGTAATAGTTGCTAATTCCTCTTCAATGGTTTTTGTAATATCAATTGAATAATTTCCAAGTACCTCTTTTATGTCACTCATGTAATCACCTCAAATTAACTTTTAAATACTTGTGCTTGTGCGTTTCTTAAGATGTGGATATCATATCCAATTCTGTAACCTTCTTCTTCAGCAAGTTCTGAATATGCAGCAAGCATGGATAAGTCTCCGTGTGCAGGAATAATATGTTGTGGTTTTAACATACGTAAGAATTCTCTGTGGTCTTCTCTTCCAGCGTGTCCGGAAACGTGAGCATTAGGATAAATTCTAGCACCTTTTAATTTTAATCTTCTCTCCATAATGTGTCTGTTTGCAGCATTTGTTGGATTTGGAATAATTGGTGCTGAAATAATTACATTGTCACCTTTTTTAATATTGAAAGGTGTTCTTCCATTAGCAATTCTTGGAAGTAATGCATCTGGTTCTCCTTGATGACCAGTAGTTACTAAAAGATAGTTAGCTCTGTCTTCATCAGCTCTCATTAATGCTTTGTTGATTGCTTTAGGTGATCCGTAGATACTTGCGTTTTTAGGTAATTTTAAGATTCCTAATTTTTGTGCAATTCCACAGAATCTCTCCATAGATCTTCCAAGGAATAAAATTTCCCTGTGACTTTTCTTAGCAATATCAGCAATAGCTTGTACACGTTCAACGTGAGATGAAAATGTAGTAACTATCATACCAGTTTTTTCTTGGAGAGGTCTTTTCATAACATCTTCTAAGATATTGCGAGCAATACGCTCTGAGTGAGTTTTAACCTCATTATAATTGTTAGCGTTAGTTGTCTCAACGATTAAAGCAAGTACTCCTTCTCTACCTAATTCTTTTAATCTTCTATAATCAGGTGGTGGAGATACTTTTTGATGATTATCAAATTTGAAATCCAAAGCGTAAACAATGATTCCTTCAGGAGTGTGTAAAACCGGAAATACTGCCTGTGGAATACTGTGAGTAGATTGTACAAATTCCAAAGTAATGTCTTTTGATAATTTTAATTTACTACCTGCATTTAAAGGTCTGATTGGATTGTTTACTTTGAATTTACGTTCTCCTTTAATCTGCTTTTCAATTAAAGCAGTAGTATATGGAGTTCCAATTAATGGTGCGTCATATCTGTGTGCTAATTTAGCAACTGCACCAATGTGGTCTAAGTGACCGTGTGAAAAAATTATTCCTTTAACTTTTCCATCAACATCCTTCATTAATGTGTCGTCAGGAATAACTCCCCTTTCAATTAAGTCTAAACTATGCATTCTGTCGATATCTGTATCTTCATGCATACTAATTCTGTCCAAATGGATACCCATATCAAAAATGATGACGTCTTCACCAATTTTGACAGCAGTCATGTTCTTCCCAACTTCCTGATATCCACCGATAGCGATTACTTCAACGCTCATGTCTTATCTCCTTGAATAATTTTTTGTGTTAATTCCTCTTTCATTAAGCCATTCCCTTGTTTTTCCTCGAATAACCAATTTAGATTCTTTTAATTCTTCAATGCTGTTAGCACCAACTAAAAACATTGCAATTCTTAAAGAATCATTGAATCTTGAAATGAATCTGTTTAATTGTTCTTGAGAAGTAGCATTTTTCAAGAATGGTAAAGCCATACCAACAGCATCTGCTCCAAGAGCAATTGCTTTTGCTGCTTCAAGACCACTGCGAATTCCACCTGATGAAATAATAGGAACATCTACAGTATTTGCAACTTCAGCAGTACTTACTGCAGTTGGAATTCCCCAGTCCCAGAAGGTTTCACCTAAATATCTGTCTTCAGCACGATATGTTTCTACAGCTGCCCAGCTGGTTCCTCCTGCACCCTCAATATCAATATAATCAACACCTGCTTCAACTAATGCTTCAGCAGATTCTGCTGAAATACCACAACCTGTTTCTTTTGCAAGAATCGGAATGTCAACAGAAGAAGTAATCTCACCAATCATGTCAAGATATCCTCTTGCATCCAAATCTCCTTCAGGCTGTATTGATTCTTGAAGAGGGTTTAAGTGAATTGCTAAAATATCTGCATCCAAAATTTCAACTGCCTTATTAGCAAGAGTTAATTGTGGTGCACCGATATTACCTATAAGCAAACAGTCAGGAGCATTTTCACGAACAACAGTGTAAGTATCTTCAAGTTCGCTGTGTTCACATGCTGCTCTTTGAGATCCAACACCTAATGCAATATTATTGTTTTGAGCTGCAATAGCTAATTGTTTGTTGATTTCTTTTGCAGTAGGATGTCCTCCAGTAATTGCAGTTATGAATAATGGAGAATCAAGTTTTTTACCAAATGCAGTAGTTGACAAATCAATTTGCTGTTTGTCAATTTCTGGTAAAACATTATGGATTAACTCAATGTCTTCAAAACCAGTGGTTTTGTTTTTAAATGAAACATCATAATTTTCACAAATTAATAAATGCTCTAATTTTCTATCTGAAATCATTTAATTTCCCCTTGAAATTACAGTTCCTTTCACGTCTTCATCTTCTAATACTTTGAAAATATTATTTTCAACTTCAGCATTTATTATCATAGATTCTATTCCGAGGTCTGCTAAATATAATAATTCTTTTATTTTGCCAACCATTCCACCGGTAACGTCTATATTTGTAGTTCCTTCGAGTGTATCTAAATCTTCAAGTGAAGAGAATTTATCAAAGAATATAGCGTCATCGTGGGTTTTTGGATTTTTATTATACACTCCGTCAACATCAGTTCCAAGAATTACTTTGTCAGGAGTAAGGTTTCTTGCAAGATACTGGATTAACTGATCTCCGGAAATAACACAGATTCCCAAATCATCATCAAGTACTACATCCCCGTATATTACAGGAATAAAACCTTCATTTAAATATCTTGTAAATGCATCAAGGCTACAAGGATTTATTCTCTTATCTTTTGCAGTCATGAAACTTGAAGCAGGAATTGCTACAACAGGCAAGCCCTGTTTAATGAATGCTTCACAAACGTGCATGTTTAATTTTTTAACAGCATTTTGGGTTTCGCAAAATCCAATTCTTTTTTGTGGATATTCGCTCTCATCAAATGCTTCGCCAATTTTATATTTTTTAGCTGGCGGATGGCCAAAAGAGCCTGCACCATGAACAATAATTAATTGTTTAGGTCCATTATCAAGAGAAGATTTAATTTCTAAAGCTATTCTTTCAAGACTTTCGAAATTAACTTCACTTTCTGATGAGTCCTTATTTGTTAGGCTGCTTCCACCTATTTTTAAAATAATCATTATAATCACTTGTAAACTCTTGAGGAAACTCCTCTTCTAGTAAATCTCACTTTTAAAATATTATCATCACGAGCAATAGCATCTGCAACTTCATCAACTTTTCCAGGACAAAGTGCAATGATACTTCCTCCACCACCAGCACCAGTAGTTTTAGAACCAATAGCTCCTGCTTCTCTTGCATTATACACCATACGTGATAATTCTAAAGTGTTAACACCAATAACATCTAAAAAACCATGATTAATGTTCATTAATTCTCCAATCTTATTGTAATCCTTTTTTAAAATAGCCTGTTTTGCATAATTGGTTAAATTACCCATTGCAGTAATTACAGGATCAATAATCTTTGGATTTCTGTTTTTCAAGTTTTTAACATCTCTAACCATTTTTCCAGTATTACCATGTTTAGTAGTGTAACCTACAACCAAAGGAGCATTGAAGTTTACCTTAAAGTGCTCGATTTTTTTGTTTCTGGATAAATAAACAAGACCTCCGTAGGTAGATACTAATGTATCCAAAGGACTTGCAACTCCCTGAACTGCCTGTTCAACCATATGAGCATCATGAGCTAGAGATTTTTTATTAAAACGAATATTATGGTATCTGTATAATGCAGCAAGTGTAGCTACAGTAACTGCTGCTGATGAACCAAGCCCTGAACCAATAGGGACATTAGATGATAATGTAATGTCAATTGGAGAGTGGTCATGTGCTTTATAAAGAGATTCTAAAATATATCTAATAATACCAGGTTTTCCCTTTGTTAAAACGTATTTTTTCTGTTTTGAAAGTAATTCCGCTTCAAATCCTATATCTGGAGCTCTGAAAATAGATTTATCACTATCAGATTCCTTAATTGTAACATAAGCCCTTTTATTAACTGCACCTGCAATTGCAGGTTCACCATAAACAACTGAGTGTTCACCAAATAATATAGTTTTTGCCGGAGCAGAAGCTTTTGCGATCATAAAAAAACACCTTTATTTAAAAATTCCTGAAGCATATCCTACAACTGAAGTAAAATCACCAGTTACATCCCCACTAGTTTGATATGCCAATATTTCACAAGAATTCTTCCCGCATCTTTTGGAAAGTGAAATATTTGTCATTACCGGACCATAACCACACATAGTAATATTAAATTGAACGATTTCTTCAAACAATTTAAATTCATTCATTTCTGCAATATCTTCCAAAACAAAGCCATCAACCTTGTTTGCTTTTTCCTGATTGTTAAAATGAGACAAATCAGTACTTGCAATAACACAATAAGACTTGCCTAACTTATTTCCAGCTTCAAAAATAGCATTTGCCAAATCATTTGAAGTTACAAATGTTTGAGATTCCATTGTAATCGGGACAATTTTAAAATCAGAAGAAAAATATTGAAGGAAAGGTAGTTGAACTTCAATACTATGTTCTTGAACATGAGCTTGAAAATCAGCACTTGCATAATCAGAAACAGAAATTATTTCATCAGCAAATTCACTGTCAACTTCAACATTTCCTAAAGGTGTAATCCATTCACCTTCATTAAAAACAGAAATTTCACTACCAAAACCTGTGTGGTTTGGACTTAAAATAATAAAAACTTCAGGAAAACCATTTTCAACGATGTTACAATAGCCATGAGAAGCTATTGCACCAGAATATTGATAACCTGCATGTGGAACCATAACATTGATAGGGTAAGTGTCCCCTTCAAAGTCTTTTAGTTCAGGTATAAACCCTACACCATCTAAAAAACAACTTTCAATAAGTCTATTTAGATTTTCGGCATCACTGGGATAAAATGACCCAGCCACAGCAGGTTTTCTTAACATTTAACTCACTTAAAATTTAAGTTCAAAGTCAGTGGAATCAATATCTAAGTCACCGTCTTCAGGAATGTCTCCTCTTTCTCTTAAGATTTGTCTTGCAAGTAACCAGTAAACTAAAGCGATAGCTTTTCTACCTTTGTTGTTAACTGGGATTGCAATATCAACAAAACTGAGTAAGTTTTCAGTATCACATAATCCAACAACGAGAATACCGTTTTGTTTGGATTCTAAAACAGCTTGTGCGTCAGATCTTGGGTCAGTTACAACAATAACTTTAGGTTCAATGAATTTAGCATAATTTGGATTGGTTAAAGTACCAGGGATGAATCTACCAGGGATAGTTTTTGCACCGGTAATTTCACCGAATTTTTTAACAGGAGCTTGACCGTATTGTCTGGTAGCTACTACTAAAATGTCTTCTGGGTCATATTTTGCTAAAAGTTTTGCGATTTGTCTGATTCTTTCATCAGTTTTTTGAATATCTAATACGTATAAACCGTCAGATCTTACTCTGAATATGTATTTTTCCATGTCACTGGTTTTTTGTTGAGTTCCAATATGTAAACCAGCTGCTAAGTAATTGTCTAAGTCTATTAAAAGTTCATCATTTGCCATTTTTTACACCTCATTTAAAAATCATCTTCAATTTTAACACAATCGTTTGGACAAACGTCCATACATACTTCACAATAACTACATTCTGAAGGGTCGACAATTTCAATTTTGTCTCCTTTAAGAACCAATACTTCCATAGGACAGACATCAGAACATTCTGCACAGTCTGCACCATCACATTTATCATATTCAATAGTTACTTTAGCCATAGTAATTCCTCTAAACTATTTAAAACTTATTCATAATTGGATTTGGAAGTTCCTCTTCTATGCGAATTAGTTCATTTAATTTAGCTATTCTTTCCCCACCAATAGCTCCTGTTTTAATCATCGGAGATGAAAAACCAACTGCTAAATGAGCAATAGTCTCATCAGTAGTTTCACCGGACCTATGAGATACAACAGGGACGATATTATTTTCTTTAGCTAATTTAACAGTAGCATAAGTTTCAGATAAAGAACCAATTTGATTTGGTTTAATAATGATAGCATTTGCAGCTTTCATTTCAATACCTTTAGCAAGCAAGTCTTTATTTGTTACAAATAAATCATCACCACATACAAGGCATTTATCTCCCACTTTTGCAGTTAACTGAGAAAATCCTCCAAAGTCGGATTCATCAAATGGATCTTCTACATAAAATATATTGTAAGTATCAATAATATCTTTTACGAAATCTATTTGATCTCCGGTATCTCTTTTAATACCATCTTGAGCATAAATGTATTTTTGCTCTTCTGCATTCCATAATTCGGATGCAGCCATATCAAGTGAAGGTCTAATTTCAATACCTAATTCATCAGTTACTTCTTCACAAGCCTGAGCCTGAATTTCTAAAGCAACATCATTAGAAATGTTAGGTACCCATCCACCTTCGTCACCTTTACCACCAGTAAAGTTTGAATCTTTAGTTTGAATTAACTCTTTAAGTCTTTTGTGAACGTAAGCATTAGCAAAAACTGCATCACCAATGTTAGAAGCTCCTACAGGAACAACTAAGAATTCCTGAATATCTGGTGCATTAATACCAGCATGTGCTCCACCGTTCATCATATTACCTAAAGGGAAAGGTAATTCATTTACTAAATTTCCACCAATGTATTTATATAATGGCATGTTATAAGATGCAGCTGCAGCTTTAGCCACTGCCATTGAAATAGCAACAGTAGTGTTACCACCAATAGCGGACAAATTATCGGTTCCATCGACTTCTTTTAATACTTCATCAATGGTTGCTAAATCATCAGCATCCATACCGATAAGTTCAGAAGCGATTAAATCTTCCATTTCACTTACAACTTCATCAATACCACCTTTTGGATACGGTACTACTTCGCGTGAACCAGTACTTGCTCCGCTAGGTGCAGCAGCTCTACCCGAACTATTCCAAGTAACAACATCTACTTCGATAGTAGGGTTACCTCTGCTATCCAAGATCTTACGAACCTGGACGTCTTCTATTATACTAACCAAAAAAAACACCTCAGTGCCAATTAATTTATTACCAACTAACCTATACTGCTAAAAAAATCAGTAAGTTTATTTATAGAGTTATATTGGTATTTTTTATTTTTTTTAAATAAATATTAGGAATAAATAGAAAAGCTATTTATTCGTATCTAATAACATCTAATGGTAAAACTCCAGCTTTGAGTTCTTCGTAAGCTATATCAATAGGATCTAAAGAGTCCTTAATTTCAACTAAAGGTTTAGCACCCATAGATATTTGAATTGCTCTAGCTCCGAGAAGTCTAGCTCTTTCAAACCTTGTTAATTTTTTTTCAACATCCATGAATATTACTTCCATTTTTAGGCATATATTTTACCAAGATTATATTTTTATTAAAAAATATCCCTACAAATGTATAATTATTCCCATGTCTCAACATGAGAAATTAACATTCTTCTACAACAATATCTAGTTAAACCTAAATCATCTAAAACATCTTTAGATTTTTCACCAGCTTCAACCCTTTTGTTATATTCATCAAAGACTGCGGATACAGGTTTTCCACAACTTAAACATCTAATAGGAATCATTTATATCATCTTTTTTAATTTAAATAAAAAATAAAAGTACAGAAAGAATTATCTGTAACTTTTTTGTTTACGAGCTCTTGCACCAGGACCACCGTATTTTTTAGGTTCGGAACGTCTTGGGTCACCAACTAACATAGTTCTGTCGTGTTGGATGAATTTGTCTTTTAAATCCATATCATTAGACCATTGGACGAGTCCTTTTGCAATAACCATACGTGCAGCTTCAGCTTGACCCATTACTCCTCCACCAATAACGCGGATGTTAATATCCACTTCATTAGCTAAGTCACCAGCTAAGATTAATGGTTCTTGTAATTTTAAGTTAGCAAGCTCTGGAGAATAAAGTTCTAAAGGAACTCTGTTAATTCTGATTTTACCGGTTCCTTCACGAACAGTACCTCTTGCGATAGCTGTTTTACGTTTTCCACTAGTATGAATAACTTTAACCATAATTACACATCCATTTATCTAAAAGGTAGCTCCTAAAAGTTTGGAGATTTCACCTAATTCAATACCTTTTTTAATGTTTTTGTATTCTGCTTCAGGAACTGCGGTGAGTTCTGCATCAGCGTATTCAGCAGGTACGCCAACAAATGCTTTTAAGCCTTTGAATGCAGTTTTACCTTTGGATTTTTTGAAAGGTAACATTCCTCTTACAGTTCTTCTAAATATATCATCTGGTCTTCTAGGATATTTAGGACCTAAGTCACGAGGGTTGGAGATACTTGCTCTGTCAACTCTTTGTTTGTATTTAGCATAAGCCCAATCCTTATTACCAGTTAACATAATTTTTTCAGCATTAATAATAATTACTTCTTCGCCTTCTAAAAGATTTTTACTAGTTACACTAGCTAATCTTCCTAAAACGCATCCTTCTCCGTCAATAATCATAATAACACCTATTCCATTATCCTAATGTTTGATCCTTTAGGATTAGATTCGATTATTTCATCAATAGCGATGCATTCTCCACCAGCACTTTCGATTTTTTCTTGTGCTTTAGCTGAGAATTTTAATGCTACAACATCTACTTTTTCTGTTAAATTACCGTTTGATAAAACTTTACCTGGTACTAAGATAGTTTCACCAGCTTCAGCATGTCTTGCAATATCAGACAAATTTACTTCAGCGGTTCTTCTATTAGACCTTTCAAGTCTTTGTGCAACATCTTTCCAAATAGCTGCATCTTCACTTCTTGATTGTTCATAAAGTTTATTAATAAGTTCAATAAGGTTAGGATTAGTTTTTATAATCTTTTTAGCCATTATTTACTTCCTCCTTCTTCACTAAATCTGATAAACTTATCTGCTTTTTCACCTAATACTTCACAAGCTTTTAATAAAACTTCTTTAGGAGGCATTGATCCATCAGTTTCTATTCTAAATATGAAATCATTTTCACGATACCCTACGTTAATATAACCATTGGTTGAAGCTCTGACGCAACTTTTACACATAGCACAGTTTTCGATGTCTAAAATCTTAATCTTTTTAGATCTTTTATCAGATTTTAAAACACCTCTTGGGCATGCAGATGCACAGTCATAATCAATTTCCATATCATCATTAAAAGTGATTTCAGGATATTGTTTATATGCACAAACAGTAGTAGGCATCCATTTAGCATGTTCTTTTCCGTATCCTACTTTAGCAACAGCTTCAATTTTGAGTTGTTCATTTTCTTTAAGTTTTACTAAAGGAATGGTATCGTATACAGGTTTAATTTTTGAGTCTGAAGATATTAAATCCTTTGAATAAACTACTTTAGGTCCTTCTTCGACTAAAGAGAACATGATTCCATTATCATACTCATCCCAATCATCATCTTCGGGTAAAGATAATCCTTCAAGAGCATCAAGATCAGAAACTAAAGGAGTTAAACCAAGTCTATGAGCGAGTACCTCATTAAACATAGCGGAATCATTTCTAATAATATTTACATCTTCGATAGCTATTTTTGGTACGTTAACCATAGCACATCTTCTAATTGCATTGATAAAAGGTACTTCTGCATCACGAACAATGAATACAATTTCATCATCCTTTTGACTTTTAACTTCTATCTCCATATTAAACCATCCATCTAAATTCTTCTTCCTCTTTTACCACCAGGTCTTCCAGTACCATCGTGAGGAATTGGAGTAATATCTTCTATTTTTCCAATTTTAATTCCAGCTCTTGCTAAAGCACGAATAGTAGCTTGTGCACCAGGTCCTGGACTTCTAGGTCCATTTCCACCAGGAGCTCTTACTTTGATATGTAAACCAACGAATCCTTTTTCTTTTGCATCATCAGCAATTCTAGTTGCTGCAGCCATAGCTGCGAAAGGTGAAGATTGTTGTCTGTCTGCACGTACAACTTTTCCACCAGACCATTGGGAAATAGTTTCAGCACCAGTAATGTCTGTTACAGTAATAATAGTGTTGTTGAATGATGAGTAAATATTAGCGATACCCCATTTTTCATCTTTTGCCATAATTACACCCTCTATTCCTCAGTATTAACTTTATCAGCTTTACCATTGTTGTACTCTTCAATTTGTTTAGCTACAGGTGAAGAACGGTAGAAACCGATGTCGTCTTCTTGACCTTTTAAAACTACATAACTTGGTGAGTTGATTTTTTTACCGTTTAATGCTATGTGTCCGTGTACAACAAACATTCTTGCTTCTTTAGGAGTACGAGCTAAACCTTTATTGTATACAATAGTTTGTAATCTTCTTCTTAAGATATCTTCAACGTTTAAGTCTAAGATTTCTTCAAGAGCAGCACCTTCAGGTAAAACACCGGTTCTAGCTAAGTGTCCTAATAATTCTAATTTTTCTTCTTGCATTTGATCAGCAGAAAAACCGAGTAAGTATCTTGCTTCCCTACTGTATCTTCTGACTAAAGTATCAGCTTTCCAAATTTCTTTTTTATTTTTTAAACCGTATTTAGCCATTAATTTGTTTTCATTTTTAATTCTTTCCGCATTCCAAGGATGTGGTGGTGTATTATATTTTTTCCTTGATTTTCTAGGTTGTCCCATTAAAACATCTCCTTTATAAAATTGAATTTAAAATTTAATTTCTTAAAAAAAAGTTCCATGTCTATCCGCGTGAACGTTTTACACCAACTGAAGAACTTTTTCTGAAAGTAGACTTGGTTCTTTGACCTCTAACAGGTAAACCGACTTCGTGTCTTCTACCTTTGTAACTTCTGGTCTTTTTCATTCTGTTTAAATCATCTCTTAAAGTCATGTCAAGATCAGATTCGATTAAGTGAATGTCTTCACCAGTTTCATAGTCTTCCCTACGGTTTAACATCCATCTAGGAATGCCAAAGTCTTGAGGGTTTTCTAAAATTTCTTCAATTCTTAAAACATCTTCGTCAGCGATGTATCCAATTTTAGCTTCTAAATCTAAGTCCAAAATACGGCACATAGTTTTAGATAAAGAGATTCCTACACCTTTAATTTCAGTTAAAGCTTGTTCAATGGTTTTGTTACCATTTACGTCCTTTCTTGAAATACGCACTAAATGCTTAAAATCGTCTTCCATCAAATAACCTCCATTTATAGAGCGAATCTACGAGACGTTAGTTATAGATTCGAATGTTTTGATTAACAAAACACAGTTCTTTCAACAGTTATAAACTTAGTTACTAAAATAACTAAGAGTGCAAAAATATCAGTTTAACAAGTATTTTAATAAAGTTAAAAAAATATAGTTAAAAACTAATAAACGCCGAGACTGGGATTTGAACCCAGGAGGGCTGAACGCCCACGAGATTTCCAGTCTCGCGCCTTACCAGGCTAGACTATCTCGGCATTAAAATAGTTAGCAAATACTTGCAATCATGTTGTCTAGAATAACATGATAAATTAATATATCTACCTTCAAGTATATAAAGGTATTGATTTCTAGCAATAGTTTTTAAAAAAAAGCTATACTTACAATAATATATTAGATTGTTCTAGTTAATAAACTTAAAAAAACAGAATTTAAAAAACAACTTTTATATTAAATGTTAGTGAAAATTAAAGATTAGTGATATTATGTTAATGCCAATAGTTATTATATTAGTAATTATATTTATTGTATTTACACTCGTACACATGTACAACAACTTAGTTGGACTTAGAAACCGTGTGAAAAACAGTTATTCACAAATCGATGTTCAGCTTAAAAGAAGAAATGATTTAATACCAAATCTTGTTGAAACCGTAAAAGGTTATGCAGAACACGAAAAATCTGTTCTTGAAGAAGTAACCAAAGCAAGAACCGGCGTAATGAATGCTACCACTGTTGAAGAAACCAGTGCAGCAAACAATGTATTAACCGGTGCATTAAAAACTCTCTTTGCAGTTGCTGAAAATTACCCTGACTTAAAAGCAAACAGCAATTTCCAACAATTACAAAGTGAATTAAGTGAAACTGAAGATAAAATTGCATATTCAAGACAGTTTTACAATGATGTTGTTTTAAAATACAACAATGCATGTCAACAATTCCCAAGCAGTATGCTTGCAAAAATGTTTGGTTTTAAAACCGAAGAATACTTTGAAACCACTGAATCAGAAAAAGCAGTTCCACACGTTGAATTTTAGATTATGAGGGATTTTATGAATGTTAAAAAAACATTTGTAATAATCTTACTTTTTTTATTATTGTTTACAACAGTTGCATCAGTTTCTGCAGATGACGATAGAAGCTATTCAATCGAACATGCAGTATTGGATTTAACTGTTTTTAATAACGGATTATTACACGTAGAAGAAAGTTATGACTATTCTTTTGACGGATCATTTAACGGAGTATACAGAGATATTCCCCTTAAAACCGGAGAAAAAATAGAAAACGTAAAAGTATATGCAGAAGGTGCTTATGCAGTCTGCGAGCAAAGTGAAAAAGATGGAAAGACCCATTTAAAAATTTATTTATACTCTGATGCAGCACATACCAAAGGAATAAAAGACTGTGATGTAACAGTACACATAAGCTATGATATGAAAAACGTAGTAACAGTCTTTAATGATGTTGCAGGACTCCAATACAAACTTGTTGGAGAAGAATGGGACGAACCGATCAAAAGTGTAGATGCAACAATACATTTACCGGCAGATAGTGGAAATGAATTTTATTTAAACCCACAAGAGCATAATGTTTCATCATCTGTTGAAGGAAACACTCTTAAAACAACCGGTGGTTATGTACCTACAGGAGACTACTACGAAGCACTTGTATTAATGCCTGTAAAAGACTTTGCAACATCTCCAAATGCAAAACATGTTGACAAAGATGGTCGTGAAATGATTATGAAAAACCTAAAAGAAAGTACTGAAGGACGTGCTTTTTGGAATATGGTTTATACCATTTTTGGATTATTATCTTTCTTATCTCCAGTAGCAGCAGTAGTAATTTATCTTAAATATGGAAGAGAACCTAAAGTTGACTATGACGGAATATATGAAAGAGATTTGCCAACAAATGACTCACCTGAAGTTGTTAATGCATTGGTTGAAAACAGATCAAGTATTGGAACTCCTAACTTAAAAGGATTTGAAGCTTCAATCATGAATCTTATCGATAAAAAGGCAATAACCCTTGATGTAAGTGAAGATCATGAAAGTTCAACAAAAGATTTATTCCTAACATTTAAAAGCAATAAAGGATTAAGCGAAGCTGAGAAAAAGGTATACAAAATTTTAAATAATTTTGCAAATGACAATACTCTAAATCTCTCAAGACTTAATGGAGTTTTATCTATAGAAGCAAATGGAAAATGGTTTGTAGATCAAGTTCATGAATGGGAATCAATGGTTAACGAACAAATTGATGTACCATACTACTTTGATGATAAAGGTTATACTTACACCCTGTTCTTATCAGCAGCAGGAATAATAATTGGTATTATTCAGGTAATTCTTGGAGCTATTACAAATGCTAGTTCTGGATTTTTCACAATGGGATGTGGAATATTCCTATTTGCATTTTCCATAATCATAATATTTTTCAAAGAGGATATTTTTGGAAGATGGACAAAAGAAGGTAGGGAATACTATCTCAAATGGAGAAACTTGAAGAAGTTCTTAAAAGACAACAGTTTAATTAAAGAACACCCTCCAGAATCAATAGTTGTTTGGAACAAGTACTTGATTTATGGAACTGCTCTTGGAGTAGCAGACCAAGTTTACAAATCCATGAAACTCCATATGCCAAATACTGAAGATATGGGTGATTTATACATGTACCACTACTATGGTGGATACTCTATGATGAACTCAGCATTCCATGCTGGTGAAGTATCAGCTAACCCAAGTGACTCTTACGGCTTTGGTGGTGCCGGAGGAGGATCTGGTGGTGGAGGTGGAGGAGCTTTCTAGCTTTTCCATTTCTTTTTTTACTTTTTTATACCAAAAAACACTATTTTTATAAAGAATATACTATTAAACAACCTTATTTTATTGTTTTTAGATGAAGTGATTGTAAATAAAATCAAAAGCAAATAAAAAACAAGTAAGTATGCATAAGAAGACAAATACTTAATCATCTAATGTAAATAAAATAAGTAAAAAAAATTTGAATAAAAAGAATAAAAAAAATTATTTCCAAAATCTTGGATATGTATCTGGTTTCATGAATACTTTAGAAACATTAACAGCAAAACCGGAATCTGCATCCATGATTTCATTGGAAGTTAATAATGAACGACCAGCACCAACTAATTCGCCCTTAAGAGTTTCAATTGCAACAATATCATTCTTTTGAATGTTATCTGCAAGTTGTGAAATACCTCCGCAAGCAAGATTTGCACCATGACAAATTGCATCTACAGCGGAATCTTTAATAACGATTTTAGGCAAATAATCTGCTGCTCTTTCCATTGGCATGATTGCTTTTCTTAAGAATGAATCATCCCCATCTTCAATATAGAAATGGTATGCATCAGTTACATCCTGTAATGTAACAAGATTGTTTTTTTCATTAAATGAACCTACCTGTGTTCTTCTAAGTTCAGCCATATGTGCGCCAACACCTAAAGCTTCACCAATATTGTGACAATAGGTTCTTACATAAGTTCCTGCTTCACAACCGATTCTAAATAAAACATCTCTTCCTTCTATCTCATAAATAGTAGCATAATATACATTACGTGTTCTTAATTCACGTTTTACTGCTGATTTAACAGGAGGAAGCTGGAATATTTTACCGGTAAATTCTGCAAAAACTTCACGAATGCGCTCTTCGCTAACATCCTGATGGAAAGTCAATAAACAAACATATTCCTTTGGAGCAGTTAAAAGAAGTTGAATTGCTCTTGTTGCATCATCTAAACCAACAGGTAAGATACCAGTTACTTTAGGATCTAATGTTCCACCATGTCCGGACTTTTCAATAGGTAAAATTCTTTTAACCCAAGAATCAATTTCATGAGAAGTTGGACCTGACGGTTTATCTAAATTAATTACACCTTTAGAAATATATTCAGAAATTTCCCTTTCTTCAGGTTTACATCCAAATTCAGGGGAAGTAAAACTTTTAGATTTAGTAATCATGTCAAATTTCATGAAAAAACCTTAAAAAAAATAGTTAAATAAAAAAAAGATATGAATAAATAAGATTATTCATTAAATTTATAAGTCAGCTAATGCTGCTTTAATAGAGTCTGCATCACCAGAAACATCGATAGAATCTGCAGTTGGTTCTAAGTGAGCAATATTACATCTTCTGTTTTTTACAGCTTCACCAATTACTTCTACAAAGTTTTCATCGATAATTTCAACGATTGCGCATTTTTCGCCTGCTTCTCTACCAGCAGTTTTAACACATACTCTACCTACTTCGATTGATGCCATTTATATCACCTTTAATGTTGTTGTAATGATTTCTGATATGCTTTCTGGATCAAAGCTATCAGTGTTTATAATTAAATCATAGATATCCATTTGATTAATATCAATATCATGGATTTCTTTATATCTTAAAGCTTCGCTTTCTTCACGAATAATAATTTCGTTTTTAGCTACATCAACAGATTTATCCTCTCTTTGAGCAATCCTTTGTGATCTAACATCAAAAGGAGTCATTAACCAAACTCTTAAATCAGCATTTTCTACAAAAAATGCAGATAATCTGCCTTCAAGAATTAAGTTATCTGAAGATTTAGCTTTTTCAGCTTGACGCCTATCTATTTCTTTATCAATTTCATCATTACCTTCAGCAAATTCACTGAATTCGAGAACACTCATTCCCCTTTCAGCAGCCATTTCCCTAAATACAAAGCCTGCAGAAATGTAAGGAACATCTAATTTTTCACTTAACACTTCAGAAAGTGTTGTGGTTCCAGTTCCAGCTAATCCACCGATTGTAATTATCATTATTTTCTAGCCTCGTTTTTGAAATGTTTACGAGCACAAGCTGAGCATAAGTATCCACCGAAAGGACGGCTAGGTCTTTTAGCGGTTTTGGATAATTTACCTATTTCATATGGACGTCCACGAGGAACACCATGTAATACTGCACCACATTCAGCACAAACATGCTTAGATGGTTTTTTCTTTTTGTATCTTAAAACATTTTCTCCACCAGGAGTGTTTTTGTGAACTCTTTTATATGATCTTGATCTAAACCTATTAGCAGGCATTTAATCACCTTATAATAATTTTTAATAATTTAATAATTGTGTAATAGCGCATTCAATATAGAATACTATAATATATATTCTTCATTATTAATAAAGATATAGTTTTTAGGGTTTAATTAAAACCCTTGTTTGAATCCGAGGAATTTTCTTAATATCTGACTCATACCGAAAGTACAAATCATATACCATAATAACCAACCAATTCCATATGGAATAGTAGCTTGACCACCATAGAAAAAACTACCAAGTACATGCCAAAGCGGAGTCAAAGTAACCCAATAAACAGTTTTAGGTAAAATGATTACTAAATCATTAATTGCAGATGCTCTCATCCAGAAGAATATCAAAATAATTGGAACGAAAGTAACAATCATTGGTTTGAATTGTTCTGACATCATTTCAGTGTTTTCTTTCATCATTTCAGTTTGCTGAGCTTGAAGCTGAGCCATTTTTTTACCGTCGCCTCTTTTTTGAGCTTCTCTGAGTTCTTTATTAAACTCTTTCATTTTAGCTTGCTTTTCATTTAATGCATCTTGGTCAACTAAATACTTGTTAGCAACAGTTGTAATTAATGATACAATAAATGCAATGATTAACACTGTTAAAGCAGGATTACTTGGATTCGGATCCATAGCGAGAATCGGATTGAAAACAGCGTTTAAAGCGCCATAAACCATCCCCATTATATCAAACATAATATACCCCTAATAACAAATTTATAAGTTTAAAACATCAACTAATTTAGAAACAGAGGAATCTAAATGATTATCATGGTTTTCAACTATTTTAACGGTTGCACCAGTTAAAGTAGCGTAAGCCATAGAAGTTGCTCTGTTCATTTCTTGATGTAATTGAATTTCTTTAACTTTTTGAAGATCTCTTTGACGAGTATCATCATTTAATCTTCTGAAAATGATTTCATCAGGATTTGCTTCAATTAAAATGAAAAGATCTGGTTGTAATTGTTCTAAAACCCAATTAGGAAGTCCTGGTAAAAATCCAGACGGAGTATTGATAGTACAATGAGTATCAACAATAACATTGTCGTTTTCGGATCTTTGTTTAATTTCTTTAGCTGCTTTAGCTTGAATTTCTTTTTGTGTTTCAGTAGGCAATTTTCTTAAAGAATCTCTATCATGTACGATGTTTTCTTTAATTGCGATTTCAGTCATTATGTCACCATAGTTTAAGTGAACATAATCTACTTCTTCTAAAGCTTTGTTAAGTAAAGTTGTACTTCCAGAACCAGGAATACCAGTTAATACTACTAATTTCATATTAATCCCCCACTCATATTGTTAAAAGAAAAAAGGAGATAAATTAATCTCCTCCTAAAACTTTCCTAAGAACAGGATTTGCAGACATGAGTTGTTCTTCTGCCATTTCTTCATAAAGTTTATGGAGAATACCTACGGTAAGCAATACACCTGTACCTCCACCTAAAGCACCAGTTAAATCCGCAAGGAAAGCAATAAGACCTACATATACACCACTAATAATGGTAAGTGCAGGAATGTATTTTTTCAAAATTTTATATAATTGACGTTTACTACTTCTGAATCCAGGAATCTGAATACCGGATTTGTAAAGTTGTTCGGAAATCTTTTTAGCATTTAATCCACTGATTTCTACCCAGAGATATGAGAACAATATACAACATGCAATAAAGAAGATTGCATATACAAGTACATGTATAGGGTCTGTTACAAACATGGATAAATTAGGTGTGGATAATAACCATGCAATACCATCAACAGCTTTACCGTTTTCGAAGTGACCTAAAATTGGAATACCTATTTTTTGGAAAACGTTTCCAAATAAAGTGAAGTTTACAAGCAATGCACTTGTTAAAATAACTGGCATGTTACTTGAGTAAACAAATTTTAATGGGTATTTACCAACTGATCCTCTAATTCTACCGTGACCTTTAACTTGACCATGTGAAATAGGAATTTCCACTTTCATAGCCTCACCATATAATACAACTAAGAATACAATAATAGTTGCAATTAATGGAACTAATATGGAGAAGTCAAAAGTACCGCCAGCTGCAAGTTGGATGAATTTAGGAATAATACCTGCTAATAATCCATCTGCACCATTTAAGATACTGAAAGTACCTACAATGATTGCTTGACATACACCAGCTGCAATGAATAATCCAATACCACTACCGAATCCCCATTTTGAAACAACTTCATCAAGGTAAATAATAATAAATGCACCAATAACAAGTTGTGCAATTAATATTAAAGTATAAGATCCATCAATAGGAACTAAGTTACCAGTTAATACTAAAACAGCTGCTTCAAAGACTGTAAATACAATAGAAAGAATCTTTTGAGTAGCTTGGAAATGAGACTTGTCCTTATGAGAAGACAAATCCAAATCTAAAAGATTTGAACCAACTAACAGTTGTAAAACAATAGATGCAGTAACAATCGGACCAATACCTAAAGTAAGAATGGAACCGAAGCTTCCTGCCATAACTGCTCTTAACTGAGCAAATGAGTCAATTGCTCCAGGAGCTAACCCGTATAATGGAATTTGGGTTAATATAAAATATAAAACTAAAACAAGAGCTGTCCATTTAAGTTTTTCATTAAAATCTTCTCTGTGAACAGGAGATTTAACTTCAGGAATAATTTTGAAGACAGGCTCTAAAAATTCTAGTGCGGACATTTTTTTCCTCTAATAATATAAAAAAGAGAAAAAAGCTATAATTCTATAGCTTCTCCTCCTAATTCTTCAATTTTTTCTACAGCAGATGCTGAAAATTGAGGAGCTGAAATTTTGAAAGTTTTGGTAATTTTACCTTTACCTAAAACTTTGTCGTAACCTAATTCAGTTACATCAATTACGATAGCGTCACCATCTTGAGATGCTTTACCATCTGCAATTAATTTATCAGCTTGTTCTTCTAAGTAGTTTAAATTAACAGCATTGACTTTTTTAATCATTTTTTGAGGTCTTTTGAAACCATGTTTACCAAAGTGGTCAGGGTCGTGGATTACAGTCCAGGTCCAATGTTGTTTACCCATACCTGCTTTTCCTTTTCCTCCTTTGTTACCTGCACCTCTACGTTTTTTAGTACAGCCTCCACCGTTGGATCTAGAACCTCTTTGTTTGTTAATTTTACGTTTTGTTCTAATCATAATTATCCACCCGATTTAAAGCATTTTCTTTGCGAGATCTTTAATATTTTCTCCCCTGTAACCTAAGGATCCACCTTCTTTTACAGATAAACGAATATCTTCATATCCTTTTCTAGGAGGGTGTAAACGGAATACAGGTTTAATTCCTACATCAGCTAATTTAACTTTAGATTCAATTAAAGCTTGTGCTAAATCAGCGATGTCTTTGTAATCAGTATTTTCAGCAACGTATTCGTCAGTAACTTTTACATTACCTGGAAGTCTACCTCTTTTAGCAATGATAGCAGATAAGGTTTCTGCATCAATTTCACCCCAGGTGATGTAATCCTTAGCTTTTTGAAGCATACCTTCGTAGCTAGGGTTTTCTTCAACGAGTACTGCATGGCTGATTCTGTTAAGTCTTAACATATCTAAGGTGTCAGCAATATTTTGGATAACACCAGTAGTTCCTCTAACTCTAATAACTAAAAACATATAATCACCATTTAGTAGTTAACGCCCATTTTTTTGAGGTCTTCTTGACTTGCTTTTACATTACTTAACTCTTTTAAAGCAGCGAATACTGCGTTAGCAAAGTTTACTGTAGTTTGAGTTTGTCCGAAAGATTGGGACCATACATCGTGAATACCAGCAAGTTTTAAGATAGTTTTACCAACATCACCAATTACTAAACCTACTCCTGCAGGTGCAGGGATTAAGTTTACGCTTACACTACTGGTTTTACCTTGTACTTTGAATGGTACGGTGTGTTCTCTTCCACAAACACAACCCCAATCTCCACAACCTCTTCTTACTTTAATAAGATTGTATTTAGCATTGTCTACAGCTTTTCTGATAGCAGGACCAACCTCTTTAGCTTTACCTTGGCCTAATCCTACGTAACCATTTTTGTTACCTACAGCAACAATTACTCTGAAATTAACTTTTCTACCGGATTTGTGCATCCTTTGAACTAAGTTAACATCCATTACTTCTTCTTCTAAATCCGGAATTAAGGCATCGACAATTTCTAATTCCATAATAGGAAGACCTTTTTCAAAGATTTCATCGATATCAGTAATGGTTCCATCTTTAACTAATTTACCCAATTTAGTTTTAGGTTCCCATTCATCAATATTAAAACTCATAGTTATTCCTCTGCCTCATCAATATTCTTAATAGTTTCTTCAAAGTTTTTAGGTAAATCTTTAGGGTCAAGACCTCTTTCGAAGTATTTTGAGAATTTTTTAGCAACTTCTTCAGCATCTAAAGATTCAGCATACTCAGCAATGTGAGCACCGTTGATACGTTCTTCAGCTGGGAAGATGAAATCACCGTGAGGGATTTCTAAACCAGCATCTACAGCACCTTGGAGAGCTGCGAAAACTTTGGACCCTCTAATTGGAGATTTTAAACCGATGTCTAAAATTGCATTTTCAACACCTGCTGCGATAGCTCTTTTAGCACAGAGGTATGCGGTTAAGTAACATGCAGTAAGGTTACCAGTGTGTCCTAAGTAACCGTATTTTGCTAATTGTTTACTTACAGCAGCTGCAACAGTTAAATCTCCTTCAGGAGCATAATTAATAACTTGAACAGTAGTGTGAGAGTTAGAAACTCTGACAACTAAACGAGGAGTGTCATAGTTAACTAATTTCATTCTTGCTGCATAATCAGTTTTTCCTTCTCTTCTTCTTCTGAAAGCTACTTTGTAATTAGTTCCATGTGCCATGTTTACTCATCTCCTTTAATTAAATCATGGTCACGGGCATAGTTTCTCATGTAAGATTTACTTCTGAATGCGCCACCCTTAGCCATTTTGTATAATTTACGGTAGGTAGTAACATCAATTACTTCATCTTCACGCATTTGTTTAAGATCTTTTCTTAAAGCTCTGATGGTAGTCATCCAAGCTTTTTTCTTAGGAGTACGTGCTTTTTTAGCTCCTTTTACACTACCTCTACCTTTTCTTTTTCCTTTTGCTTTTTGTTCTTTAATTTTTTTAGATCTGTAGCTACTAATACCTTTTTGAGGTTTTGCTTTAATAGCACCATCATTAATTAACTGCTTAACTCCTTCCCTAGTGATCGCCATG
The DNA here is from genome assembly GCA_029219465.1 of Methanobacteriaceae archaeon. NCBI lineage: Archaea > Methanobacteriati > Methanobacteriota > Methanobacteria > Methanobacteriales > Methanobacteriaceae > Methanobacteriaceae archaeon. Next base: position 37,302 of record JAQXTL010000004.1, read on the forward strand.
GATACTTCTTCTAATCTTTCTGGATCAATCCATACACGATTAAGTCCTACTTTGAGGATACTAGCAGCTAATCTTTTTTGAGTTGTAAGATTCATATATATAATCCTCCATACAGCATAGCTGATAAATTTAGATATACTCTAAATTCCCTTATTTTTTAATTTAAATTCAAATAGCCATATCAATTCATAAAAACCCCGGAATTGATTGGCTTATAATTATGATTTATTTATTTAAAACTTTAATACCAAGTTCTAATGCTTTAGCAAGCATTAAATCTTTTTTCCTTTTCCCGATAGAAGCACTTATTCTTGCAGCTTCGGTAGCTGGGTCTAAGTCTTCTAATTCTTGCATATTGTGAACAAGAACATCTTTGAATCCGGAAGGGTGTAAATCCCTAATTGCTCTAGGGGTTCTGTAACCGATTGCAGGCATATCAGGTTTACCTGCTTCGTATCTTCTCATTTTACTGGTTTTACCTCTAGGGCGTCTCCATTTGATTCCAAGTTTTTTATAACGAGCATATTCTTGTCTTTTAAATCTTTTATTAGCCATTTAAATCACCGAATTTATTCCCTGCTAATTAAATATATTCCGTCTTGGAATACTCTAGGATCTCTTCCTTTAATTTTAGTTGCTTGTTCTAAGTTAGCCATAGTTTGACCAACATGTTCCTTATTAATACCAGTAATTGTTACTGCGTCACCTTTAACAGACACTTTTGCAGAACCTACAACTTTTGCGGTTCTTGGGTGTCTTTCCCCGAGGAAGTTGTCAATTACAACAGTATCTTTTTGAACTTTTACAGTCATTGGAAAGTGAGCAAATACGATTTTCATGTGGTAAGTAAAACCATCAGTAACACCAGTAATCATATTGTTAATGTGTGCTCTAGTGGTTCCAATCATTGCTTTATCTTTCTTTTTTGGGAATGCTGTTTCTAAGATAACAACATCGTCTTCTTCTTTAATACTTACATTTGGGTAAGTAAATTTTCTGGAGTCTTCTCCATTAGGTCCTTTTACAGAGACCTCATTATCGTTAATTATAACTTCAACGCCTTCAGGGATTGCAATTTCTTCCCTTATAGCTGCAGCTACTACCATTTTATCACCTAATACATGTAAGCCAACAAACGTCCACCAATTCCTCTTTCTTTAGCCTCGTAGTGAGTCATAATACCTTGAGGAGTAGTAACGATTAAAATACCAAAGTTTTTAGCTGGCAAATATCTTTTTTCAAATTTTTCAAATTCATCTTTCTTAACAGCATGACGAGGTTTGATAACACCACATTTGTTAATGTTACCGATTAATTCAACAGTGAATTTACCTGCCCTATTGTCATCAACATATTCAAAATTACCAATATAATTCTCTTTTTGCATAGTGCTTAAAACTTGTCCAATTAATTTGGAAGCAGGAGAAATAACACAAGAACCGTTTACTTGTAATTCGTTATTTCTGATATTAGTTAAAGCATCAGCAAGAGGATCCATAAGACTCATAGTAATTACCTCTAATTATATTTTTTAAATCCAATTTTAGGAGCAATTTCCCTAAAACATTGTCTGCATAAGTTTAATCCATATCTACTAATCATAGCAGAGTGGTCTCCACAACGACTACATTTTTTAGCAGCTTTTCCGTATTTTCTTGGCAAAATATCACCTTATTCAGTTACGTAGTTAACTTTAAAGTTTTCTTCCATAAATTTCATAGTTTCTTCTTTAGAAATTCTATGTTTTTGAGGAACTTTCTTTTGTTGGATTTTTCTTTTAGATATTCTGTAACCTGGTTTTTCAAAAGTAACAGAAACATTCATACCAAAAATACCGATATCTGGATTATATCTCATACCTGGAATATCAATATGTTCTTTAATACCAAAAGAAAGGTTTCCTTGTGCATCAAATTGAGTAGGTTTAATATTTCTACTAATACCTTCTAATACCATATCAATAGCTTTGTCTGCTTTTTCTCCACGTAAAGTTAATTTACATGCGATTGGTTGTTTTTTCCTAATTCCCCATTCTGGGTTAGTAACTTTGGAAAAAGTTTTAACAGGAGTTTGTTCGAACATACTTTCTAAGAGATTAATAGCACGAGATAATTTTTCACCTGCTTCACCAACACCAATACTTACAGTAGCTTTTTCTATACGTACTTCATTCATTGGGTTCATTTATTAACCTCCAATAAATCGATTACTGGTGCATCAGTACCAACTACAAATGCATAGTCTTTTAAAGTTAAGAATTCATCTTTGGAACTATTTTCAATAATAATAGTGTTTGGATTAGTTGATTTGTTTTCAATGATTTCAGAAACGGTACCTAATTCACCGGTGTGTTTACCACCAGTAACAAGAACGGTAGCTCCTACTTCTAAAGGATATACTTCAACAATTTCTTGTTCAGGTACTTTTAAACAAATTACATCTCCAACAGAGTAAGCATCTTCTTCAATGATAACGTTTTTACCATCGTGAAGGTTTAATTGAGTTTTTCCACCTTTAATAGTGGTTTTGTTAACAATTTTAGATAATTTAGCACTACTATCTTCGATTAATTTTAATTGTAATCTTGCTTTCCTATCTAAAAGAACTCTATAAGATTCTCCAGTTTTAGGAATGTTTAAAACATCCATGAATCCTACTGGGAATTTATAATCTTTAACGACAATTCCGTTTACTAAAATGTTACCAGAGTTGATAATTCTTTTTGCTTCTCTAGCATTATCAGCTAATTTTAAAACATCTCTAATAACTAAAGTTAATGGAATAGAATCATTAATGGAGTGAGAACCTGCGGAAGGTTTTACAGTCCAAGTATCTTCTTTAGGATGAATAGGCCAAGATTTTGGTGCTTTGTATCTTTTAAGATGTTTTCTAGATCCCATTTTAGCCATATTAATTATCTCCTTTATTTTTAATTCTTCTATCGTCTTTTAAATCTGCATCAATAATTACTAAGTTAGATGGATCAACTGGAAGGAAAGTAGCAGTTCCATCAGGTTTAGATAAAGTAACTTCTTCAATAGTAACTTTGTAAGAAGTGTAATCTACAGTAAGAACTTCGCCTTCATGTCCTTTAAAGTCACCACGTACAACTCTAACTTTGTCTCCGGTTTTGAGAGGTAAAGATTTTTTACCAACTTTTTCCCTTAAATCTTTACTTACGGATGCGCTTAAGTATTTACCACGTGCGTGAGCAGGAGCAGTATAACGAGCTTTTCTTTGTTTTCTTGGTTGAATTGACATATTTTTCACCTATACTAAAATATTAGCCGCACTACCAACACTAGGCCATCTGTCAGCTGCTTCTTTAGCAACAGGTCCTCTGATTTCGGATCCTTTTAAAACTCCTTCTGGAGTAATAATAACAGCAGCGTTATCTTCAAATTTAACACGAAGACCATCAGCACGTCTATATTCCTTTTTTTGTCTAACTACAACTGCGTTGACAACTTCTCTTCTCATGTCAGCAGTTCCTTTTTTAACAGAAGCAACAACTAAATCTCCAACACCAGCAACGTCGAGTCTTCTTCTTACACCTTTGAATCCTTTTACGGAAATGATTTCGATTTCACGAGCACCAGTATTATCAACACATTGGAGAGTTGCTCCAATTGGTAATGCTTTAGTTACACTTGAGGTTAATGGTTTCATAATATTTACTCTCCTTTAACTTCAACTAAAACAAAATGTTTAGTTTTACTTAATGGTCTACATTCTGCAACTTTTACAGAATCACCAACGTTCACATTTAAGCAATCTGGTTTGTGAACATTGATTTTAGATTTCCTTTTTTCATATCTTTCATATTTTTTAATGAATTTATAGTAACTACGTTCAACACTAATAGTCCTTTCTGCTTTGTTACTGACAACAACACCTTCGAGAACTTGTCCTCTTACAGATAAAGTTCCGTGGAAAGGGCAATTAGGATCATTACATGTAGTTTCTGGTTCTTGAACGTTAAGCCCAACCATATTATCACCATTTATATTTTTTTAAATCTTTTTTTTATTCTATCTTCAGGACGAATAGACAAAATGTTACCATTAATTTCAACTTTTTCCCCGTTAGGAAGTTCAAATACGAAAAATGTTCCTTTCTTAGGAATCACTTTTTCGTTATTGTCTTCTTTTTCAATATTAATGGTATTTTTTGTCTCATCAACAACTGTTCCTTTTAAATTAAGAGAGGGATTCTTCTCGTTTACAGCATGAACCTTTAATCCGATGAATTCATGATGTACCAAGTTATTTGAAGTAATCATTCCAATCATCTCTTAATATAACATTTACAATAAATTATGCAGAATTACAATAATTTAATTGAAAAACATATCGAATAGATGAATTATCTCCTTTTCTTATTATTTTTCTTAGATTCACGAATTTCGATAGTATCTGATGAGAAACCTAAGTCAGATAAAACTTTTTTAACCTTAACTTTGTGGTCACCTTGAAGTTCTATTTGACCATTTTTAGCAGTACCTCCGCAAGCACATTTTGCTTTGAGAGTTTTTGTGAGTTCTCTTATATCGATATCATGTTCATCTATACCTTCGATAATAGTCATGAGTTTCCCAAATCTTCTTCTGACAGTAAACACTTTTAAAGATTGAACTTCACGTGCAATTTCTTCACAAACACAAAGTTCCTCAGGAAGCCCACATACATCACAAATTTTTGACATTTAATTCTCCTTTTGTTTTTCATTCATTATTGTAAGAACACGAGCAATAGTTCTTTTTAATTCTCTGATTTTTCCAGGGTTTTCATTTACCCCAGCAGCTGCACTTTTAGAAATGTTTTTGGATAATTCAGCTCTGAGTTCAACTAATTTGTCTTGAATCTCATCGACTTCCATGTCCCAAATTTCTTTACTTCTTAAAATCGCCATTGTTCCAACTCTTTTAAGATAATTAAATTAAAATTTAACTATCGTCTTCCTCTACATCTTCAGTAGATTCTTCTTCAACAACTTCTTCTAATTCGTCGAGATCTTCAACTTCTTCAATGATTTCTTCTTCGATGATTTCTTCGGTTTCAACATCGATTTCTTCTTCAATGACATCGCCATCTTCTTCGATGATCATTTTAGGAGGAAGAATTTCAACGGAATCAGGTAATACAGTTTCTGGAGGCATGATTCTTACATAAATACCTAATACACCTGGTTTTAATTGAGCAGTAGCGAAACCTTCTTCTACTAATCTGATGGAAGGTTCTCCACATTTTTTGATGTATCCTTCAACAAATTTAGCTACAGCAGATCTAGAACCTCTGATTTTACCAGAAATAGTTACTTCTACACCTTGAGCTCCTGCACCCATAATTCTACGAATGGTTGAGTAAGCAACTCTTCTGAAGTGCATTCCTCTTTGTAACATGTTGGATATTTTGTAAGCCATGATTTTAGGGTTAAGTTCTGGAACTTCTACTTCTTTAACTTCGATTTGAGGGTTGTCTAAACCAAACTCGTTTTTAAGAGTGTTGGTAATAGCTCTTACGTTTTTTCCACCTCTACCGATAACCATACCAGGTCTTTCTGCGTAGACAACAACCATGGTACCTAAAGGAGTAATTTGAACGTCCATACCACCGTATCCAGCTCTTTCAAGTTCTTTTTCTAAGTATTCGTCAATTCTGGTTCTTCTAAGACCTTCTGTGACAAAATCTTTTTCTATCATTAGTTAGCCTCCTGTAAGACTATTTGAATGTGGGTAGTTGGAGTGTTGAAAGGAGTCATTCTACCAAATGCTCTTGGTATGTATCCAGGAATTACAACACCTTTGTGACTAGAAATGTGTTCGATGACTAATTTTTCAGTATCCATACCTTTGTATTCAGCGTTTGCTTCAGCATTTTCTAAAACTTTTAAAATTTGCTCAGCAGCTTTTACAGGGTATCTACCAGAAGCCCATCCTTCGAGTCCTTTTCTGTGACCAACTTTTTTGTTGTGTCTTTTGAAAGGAACTGCTTTTTTCATTTCAATAACGTCTGCTAAGTAAGCTTTTGCTTTACCTACTTCCATTCCTCTGATTGCACTGCAAATCTCAACACTGTGTTTTGGAGAAATCTTAAGAGATTTTGCCATAGCACGTGCAGTTTTTGCTTCATCAACTTCTTTATTATAAGCATATTTGTTAGCCATGTTCTAATCTCCTTATTTAAGTGGTACAAACATGGATGATCTTGTAGCACCCATACCAGGGTCTCCGTGTTGAACTCTTTTTCTTGTTGGTGCGTATTCACCAAAGTAATGACCAATCATTTCTGGTGCAATAGTGACTTCAACAAAATTTTGACCATCATAAATACCGAAAGTGGTTCCAACCATTTCAGGTATTACAATCATGTCTCTACAATGGGTCCTAATTACAACAGGACGACCATCTTTAGTTCCTTCTTTATTTAACTTTCTCATTTTGTCCAAAACAATTTGTTGTCTTGGTAAGAATCCTCTTTTTAAAGATCTTCTTTGTCTTGCAGGGAATAATTCCATTACTTCTTCTAAAGACATTTGTTGAAGCTCTTCAAGAGTATAACCTTTGTATTTGAATATTTTTCTTGCCAATGAAACACCCTCTATCTATCTTTTTAAACCTGTTCTCTTAGCTGCAATTGAACCAACTTTTCTTCCTGGTGGTGCATGTCTTGAAACAGTAGTTGGACGACCAGGATGTTGTCTGTTACCTCCCCCGTGAGGGTGATCTACAGCGTTCATTGCTACACCTCTAACAGTCATGAACTTCTTACCTTTAGCTTTATAAGCATGCCATCTTTTACCAGCTTTAAGGAATGGTTTATCTTTTCTACCTCCACCAGCAACTACACCGATACTTGCACGGCAGTTAGGGTTTAAGTATTTTAATTCACCAGATGGTAATTCAACAACAGCTTGATTTGCGTCATGAGTAACTACAGAAGCGTAAGTACCAGAAGATCTTACGAAACGTCCACCGTCTCCTGGGGTGTTTTCAATATCGTAAATTGGGGTACCTTCAGGGATTTCTGCGAGAGGTAATGTGTTACCAAATTTAATAGGAGCAGAAATACCACATTCAATTTCATCGTCAATTTGAATGCTTTCAGGTGCTAAGATGTATTTCTTTTCACCATTTTCGAATTTTACTTCTGCGATAGGAGCGGTTCTTGCTGGGTCGTGTAAAATATCAACAACTTTACCTTTGATACTACCTTCTTTTTCTAATGCATCGTAAGATCTGTATCTGATTTTATCTTTGAAACGATGAGAAGCAACACGGTGAGCAGGAGTTCCTCTTCCTCTTCTTTGATGTATTAATCGTTTTCCCATTCAAATTCCTCCTTAGAATACACCTATTCTGACAGCGAGTTCTTCTGCCATTTCTTCTTCAACAAGTTTGATGTATGCTACTTTTACACCTTTAGTAGTAATGTGAGTGTTTACTCTTTCTACTTTTTCTTCGTATAATTGTTCAAAAGCTCTTTTAATTTGACCTTTGTTAGCAGTACGGCGTACAACAAAAGTAATTTCGTTATTTTGATCAATTAAGTTCATGGTTTTTTCAGTAACATGAGGTTTAATAATAATTGAGTATGCATCCATAATAATCACCTATTTTCCAATACTATTGGAATAAACCTCCTAATTTCTCAACTGCTGATTTAGTGTAAATAGTGAGTCTTCCAGCATGGGTACCAGGTGCTAATAATTCAACGTTTAAGTTTTCAGCAACCACTACATCTACACCAGCGTGGTTTCTTGCACCTAAGTGAATACCTTTATCTTCACCGACAACAACGAGAGGTCCTTTTACTTTTTTGTATTTTCTTCCTCTTGTTTTACCTCTACCAGCTCTGATTCTTTTTCCTTCTTTAGCACGAATTACGTCATCGTAAACGCCTAAGTTTTGGAAAATTTCACGAGTTTGTTTAGCAGTTTTTACAGCTTCGATTTCATCTTCAACAATAATAGGAACTTGTTCTAAATCTGCTACTTTGTGTCCTCTGTTTTCAACAATTTCTTTGTTAGTAGTTGCTGCAACAGCAGATCTGATAGCAAATCTTCTTTCTTTTATGTTGATTTTTTCATGATGGTTTTTCTCTGCTCTAGTAGGGTGAGCTTGTCTACCACCAATTGCCATTGGTACGAATGCTGCTTTAGAACCGTTTTTAATCCTAGGTACTCTAGCAGTTCCTCTACCGGAACCCCATCCTTTAGCAGAAGTTCTTTTACCTGCCATTGGATCGTTACCCCATGGTTGTACTCTAGCAGATTGTGCAGAAAGTACAGCTCTTTTGATTAAATCTGGTCTGTATACTTCATCAAAAATAGCTGGAAGTTCAATTTCTTCTTTAACTTCCCCATTAATAGAATAAACATTAACTTTCATGATTATACCCCTTGTTTAGATTTTGTACTAATATAATTAATTTGAGGTATATCCTCAGCTTTATTATTAGGTCTGATAGGTTGTCTTAAAATGACTAATCTTTTAGATGGTCCTGGTAAGGATCCTTTTACTAAAACATAATCGTTTTTGACAAGACCGTATTTTACAAATCCGCCATCAGGGTTGATTTGATCAACTTCATCTGCTGATGCGATTTTTAAAATCCTTTTATTGAATTCAGTTCTTTTGTGGTATCCCATTTGACCTGCTTGAGCTACAGTCCACATGGTTCTACTAGGAGTCCAAGGTCCGATAGAACCTACGTGTCTACCTTTACCTGCTCTTACAGCTTTACCATATTGAATTCTAATTCCCCATCTTTTAACTACACCTTGGAATCCTTTTCCTTTTGTAGTTGCAATAGCATCAACAAATTCACCTTCGTTGAAGATTTCACTAGCTTTTACTTCGTTACCTAATAATTCTAATGCAGTGTTTAATTTTTCTTCAGGATTGGATCCTCCAATACCACATTCGAATATATCTGGTTTTTTCTTAGGTACGCTAGTTACTTTTGGATTTGTGTGTACTAATACCTTAATGTCTTCTGTGTTTTCTAATGCACCTTGTATTTTTGCAATAGCTTCAGATTTATTGTATTCTTTAGGAAGAGAAATTTTCCTTGAAAGTTCTTCATCTAAATTGTCTGCAAGAACTTCGGTGATTACTTTCAATCCACGAGAAGTTTTTTCATAAGCTCTAATTCCCATTACAACGACCGGAGGTACTTCCAATACAGTTACTGGAGTGAAAACGTCCATACCATTGGTTGGAGAGTTTTTATCGGAATCAGTCATTAAAACATGAGTCATACCGACTTTGTAACCTGCGAGGCCGAGTAATTTTGGTTCATCAATTTGTGGCCAAGATTTTACTCTAGGGGTTTCTTTAGCTGCTCTTTTCCTTGGACTAAAAGCAACAGACCCTTTTCTTGGCTGGTGATGTCTTACCATTTAATTAACCTCCTTATTAATATTTTTTTACCTTATTTTTAAATTATTTTAATTTTTTGTAGAGTAATAGCCAAATGAATAACTATTACGAAGTTTTTGACAAGTCTGTATAAATACAACCTTATCAAGTTAATAAATAGCCGTAAGCAAGCTTACAACTAGATAAATATTAAATTTCAATATATCCTATTGAGTTAATCCAATTGGAGCACAATAAAGAATATATTTAATGTATAAATAATTCTGTGCTAAGATAATTTTTAGAAAGTCCTAAAAACATCCATGTATAAAAAGTTGAGCAAGTTATCTATTAGCGTGTAAAACTAATAAATCGAGAGAATTAAAATCTCATAGAATTGAATAAAGAAAGTGTAGCGACAACAGCCTCTTCGCTTCTTACAGTTTCAGTTCCTTGTCCAGGAAGAGTATTTATTTTAAATAAATCCCAATTTGGATTAGAAACATCCTCTTGAATTGAAGAATATGGGCCACCAAATAAAATAGCAATACTTTTAGATTCATCTAATTTTGGTTTTAATTCATCAAAAATAGAATTAATATAATCTCCATATCTTGTAGTTTCAACAACAAGATTAGGTTTAATTAATTTTAAGCTATTTTTAAGACTCTTAGTAGAAGATATAACATTATATCCCCAGTAAACGTCATCTGGTTTATCAGGTGTGACTATTACTTCTTTCTTAGCAATTTTAGTAATCTTAAAGTCAAAAATTCTTTTAACAGAAAGTTGTTCTTTACAGAATGCAAGTTTATCCATACCTATATCAACATAAGTTCCTTTCTTATTTCTCTTAACAGTGAAACCTTGTCTATAATCGCCCACGTCTGGTTGACTATTTACAGGATGATGTGGAGTCCTAAGAGGCGGGAGAATTCCAACATGCTTTAATTCAGGTCTTATAGGAAATGCTTGTTTCCTCAAGTATTGAGGAGTATTCATATAATTTAAAATTTCCGCAATAAATTCTCCATCCATTTCTCCGTCTTCATTTTTAACATGATCATCATTGTAGATAACCACATTATCTGCTTGAAAAATCGCCAAAGCTCTGCCTAAAATACCTACTTTATAAGTACGAATTTTAAGATCCTTAGACTCAGAAAGAAATGAGTTTGGAATAAATATAGATAGCTCATCTTTATACATTATATATAACTATATTAAATAAACTATATAAAGATTTCCCTACATTTATATACTACTAATTAATTTTACACATTTACAAGATATTATATCAGTTATAATATCCGTAGCTTCTTTTTATGCTACCAACTTTTTTATACTCAGAGAATATATTAATATAAAATATGTATGAAACAGTATATAAAGGTATTGTTTTTTGTAAATAAAATCCAATAAAAAAAGTTTTTGAAAAAAAATCGAATACAATTCAATTCATTACATAAATCAAATATTTAATATATTATATAATATAATAATTATATTATTAATGAAAAATTACTTTGAGGTTTCAAATGTTCGAAAAAGTATTAGTTGCAAATAGAGGAGAAATCGCAATTAGAGTTATGCGTGCTTGTCGCGAACTTGATATCAAAAGTGTATCAATTTACTCTGATGCAGACAAAACTTCTCTTTATACAAATTATGCGGATGAAAGCTATCCATTAGGAAACCCTTCACCTGCAAAATCTTACTTAAATATTGAAAAAATTATAGATATCGCAATTGAATCTGGTGCTGATGCAATTCACCCAGGATACGGATTTTTAGCAGAAAATCCTAAATTCGGTGAAGAATGTGAGAAAAATGGAATCAAACTCATCGGACCAAGTGGAGATATCATTAACAAAATGGGAGACAAAATTACTTCCAAAGCACTTATGAAAAAAGCAGGAGTTCCAGTTATTGAAGGAACACCTGAAGGTATTACTGATATTGAAGAAGCAAAAGACATTGCTCGCCAAATAGGATACCCTGTAATTGTTAAAGCATCCGCTGGTGGTGGAGGTATTGGAATGCGTGCAGTTTACGAAGAAGGTGAACTTGTACGTGCAATTGAATCTACCCAGTCTGTTGCATCAACCAACTTCGGTGATCCAACTGTATTTATTGAAAAATACCTTGAAAAACCACGTCACATTGAATTCCAGCTCTTAGCTGATGAGCACGGAAATGTAATTCACGTAGGTGATCGTGAATGTTCTATCCAAAGAAGACATCAAAAGCTTTTAGAAGAAGCACCTTCCCCAATTATGACTGAAGAGTTAAGAGAAGAAATGGGTGGAAGTGCAGTAAAAGCAGCAGAATATATTGGATACACAAGTGCAGGTACTGTAGAGTTCTTATATGACAACGGACAATACTACTTCCTTGAAATGAACACACGTATTCAAGTAGAACACCCTATTACCGAACTTGTTACTAACACTGATTTAATCAAACAACAAATCTTAATTGCAAATGGTGATGAATTAAGCTATGAGCAAAAAGACATTAAAGTAACAGGACACGCAATTGAATGTCGTATTAATGCTGAAGACCCACTTAACGACTTTGCACCAAACCCTGGTAAAATTACTGGATACAGATCTCCTGGAGGTCCTGGTGTACGTTTAGACAGTGGAGTATACATGAATTATACTATTCCAACATTTTATGATTCAATGATTTCAAAATTAATCACTTATGGAAGAGACAGAAATGATGCAATGAACAGAATGAAAAGAGCATTAAGTGAATACATCATTTTAGGTGTTAAAACTACAATCCCATTCCATAAAGCTATTTTAAGAAATCCTAACTTTATTTCAGGAGACTTAAACACACACTTCATTGATACCTACAAGAAAGGTATTGAAGCTGAAATGGAAAATGTTATTGCTGAAGACTTAGAATACGTAAACAAATTAAAATCAACATTTATGCCTGGTAAAAAAATAGCTGCAATTTCTGCTGCTGTTGGATCTTATCAAAACATGAGTAAAAACCAATTCTTACAAAAGAAATAAACTGGGGATTTAATAATGAAAGAAGAAATCGTAAACTTGTTAACAAAGGAAAACAAAATTTCTGAAAAAACCATTGACGAACTAAAACAAGTTGATATTAACGACTTTAAATCCATTGTTGAAGAAATTGGAAAACAAGAAACCGAATATATTAAAGCAGATAAAATTGCTGAAAACTTAAACACAAAATATATTGGTAAAAACTTATATGTATTCCACGAAGTTCAATCAACAAACAATATAGCTAAATTCTTATCTGCAAACGGAATTGCAGATGGAAGTGTTATAATTTCTGAAAAACAGACTGCTGCAAGAGGAAGATCTGGAAAAGTATGGAACTCCCCATTAGGTGGTGCATGGTTATCTATAGTTTTAAATCCCCATGTGGACCACTCCAAACTTCCTTTAATAACATTGGCTACAGGTGTTGCTGTTGCAAAAACACTTGAAAAAATAGGAATCAAAAATCCTGAAATCAAATGGCCAAATGATATTATTATCAATGATAAAAAAGTCTGTGGAATCTTAACCGAAGCAGTTGCAAAATTCAATACTATCGAAAATGTCATTATCGGTGTAGGTATTGATGCTAATGTAGATATTGAAACTTTCCCTGAAGAAATTAAAGACTACAGTACTGCTTTAGAAAAAGAACTTGGAAGAAAAGTTGACGAACATGAACTAATTAGAATCTTCTTAGAAGAATTTGAAAAAATTGGTGAGCTTTTCGACCAAGAAGGATACGAAGAAATCTTAAAAGAATGGAGAAAACGTTCCTACTCAATTGGAAAAATTGTGGAAGTTAAAGAACCATTCAACAAATGTTATGATGGATACGTATTAGGTATTAGTAAAGAAGGCGCACTTGTCATTGAAAAAATTGACGGAACCTTAGAAAAAGTAATTTCTGGAGAATGTAATATTAAAAAGTAAATACAATCTCCTTACATTTTTCTTCATTTGAAACTACATCTTGTAATTTTTCAAATGAAGCTTCTATTTTTTTAATTAAATCTTTTAAATCTAAATTAATTGCATCACTTGATGATAATTCAAATCTTATTGTAGCAGATGCACCAGGCATTGAAACTGGTGGAATTGTAATTATTCCATAATCTCTTAATAAAATAAATGAGAACACATATGCCAAATCATCATCAGATAAATTATGTGAAACACTAACTTCCTTGCTTAAACCTTCAGGATAAATCATAACACCTGTAGGTGATTTTACAAAATTAGAGAAGTTTTCACACAATAATTCATACAATTCATCTTTTTTAGTGAAACTTTTAATCAGATTTTCCTCTTTGAAGTTTTTAATACCATTTACCATTGCAAGAACTGCTGGTGGTTGAGCTTCAAGACCAAACTGATTTACTTTGATTTTAATCTCATCAATTAAATCTTCACGCCCTGCCATTAATCCTCCTCTAGGACCTGCCATTAGCTTATCAGTACTTGTAATAGAAATATCTGCACCTAAATCACAAGCTTTAGGTTGATTGTAAACAACGGTTCTGAGTCTTGCACCGGATGCATCATCAACCATAACAGGAATGTTTTTAGCATGAGCCATTTCAATAACTTGTCTGAATTCATCTTCATCAATTACCTTATGATCCATTGTAGAACCAGTAACAACAACTAATGAAGTGTTATCAGGTATAGTAAACTCTTCAAAAACATCAGTTTCAAAGTATTCAGCACCAACTAACTTACAGCTTCTTGGAATTGATGGGTGAGCTGGCAACTCAGCAAGATAATGGACAACATTTGAACCTTCGCTAACTAAAGATAATATTGTAGCAAGGATTCCTGAAGAAGTTCTGTTAACAGCAAGAACTTTGTCTCCACCCATATGTTCTTTTCCAACTTCCTGAATAGCATCTTCAAAAATAGCTGGACCAACATAAGTTTCTAAAAGACTGATTTCAGCCTCAGAAGCAATGAATCCTCCTGCTAATCCAGTAAGGTCAAATAAAGAAGATCTGCCATTTGTTTCTACATGATTTTTGATGATAGAAAGAGCATTTTCTCTTTTTTTAACTTCATCTAAAGAGTTATTAATTATCATTTAATCAGAGTCATCCAATTCTAATTTGTAATCTTCAAAGAATTCCAAAATTGATTTTAATTTTTTCTCATCAATAGGAATTTGAGTGTATTCTTGTTTTTCTGGAATTCCATAGTAGTATTCTGCAAATAAAACTTTACCTTCAGGAGTGGTAAAGAAGTTAATACCATCTGCAAGTTCATCCGGTTTTTTGTTATGGAATTCTACATCAAAAGAGACACCTAATTTTTCTGAAAATTTTGCTTTTTCTTCAGGTTCTCTGTTAGATTTTCTAATTTTTGCCATCCTTGATTTTAATTTCTTTTCTGCGAGTTCATTAATATCTGCCATAATATTACAACCCTAATTTTTAATTTTAATATAGTTAGTATGAAACTAAATAATATATAAGTATTCCTTTTTAGTCATATAGACTGTTACCGTTACTATCCATAGCAACTATAAGTGGTCCAAAGTCTTTAACCTTTAAGTTCCACATTGCTTCAGGCATTCCTAAGTCCAACCAGTCCACACTTTCAATTTCCTCAACTGCATCAACATATAATGCTGCACATCCACCTGTTGCAACAACATAAAGAGCTTCATTTCTAACTAATGCTTCTCTTACGCTGTCATCCATACCTCCTTTACCAATGACGATTTTAGCACCTAAGTCTAAGACATCACTTTGGTATGGATTCATTCTCATTGAAGTGGTAGGTCCAACAGCAACCATTTTGTAATTTCCATCGTCATCTTTTGTAACAATAGGACCTGCGTGGAACAATACTGCACCTTCAATATCTACAGGAGCGCCTTCTTCAAGAATTCTTTTGTGAGCTTGATCTCTTGCAGTATAAATATTACCTGTTAAGTATACTACATCACCTGCTTTCAATTCACTTAAATCTTCATCTTTAATTGGAACATTCAATTTTCTTTCCATCAATTCACCTTTAATTAGTAATAAATATTATATTATAAAAAACTATAATTATATTTATATAAAATTTTTAGATTAAATAAATTTAATGGGTAAAAATAAAAAAGAGGAAAATTTATGTCAAGTATGAGTAGTGTAGCAGGTTTATCCAAATATATAACAACCTTACCAAAAACTAAATTTTCAATTTGTGGAATGTTAATTATAAGTTTCCTTATTGGAGGTTTATACAATCTAATCGATTCTTCAACAGCAGTTGGATTTATCGAAGATATTATTTTGGGAGGAATTTTCGGTTTAATTGTATACGGAATTCCTTCAATTATGAGTGGAGCTCTTAATCAGCAAACAATCAGTGTTGTTCATGGAATAAACTTAAAAATAAAACACTCAATGTTTTTATCTGTACTCTCAATGACTATCCTTGGAGTAATTATTGTTGCAGGCGGAGTAATCTCCCACATATTCAATATTGACATTTACTTAAACTCCATGCTATTTGCATGTGTTTTAATCTACGGTTTTAATACATTGGTATTTTGGACTACTTCCAAAGTAAGATTCATAACTGCTGCAATTACTGGATTTATTCAGCCTGTACTCATATTAACAATGTATACTATCCTCACATTTTTATTTATTGACACCAGTTTTTTAGGCCCTGCAATTATACAAATTACAGTAAAAGCACTTATTGCTGCAATTATCTTTGTTATGGCAATATATGCATTCATTAGTGTTATTGCATCCCCATTTAATAAAAATCTTGGAATTGGTGTTTTAGATTTATTAAGTTTATTTATCGCACACATGAACGAAGGATCAAATTCCCTAGAAGGATTATTTGAAAACATGAGTGAAGCTATTGATACAATAGTTACTTTTGTCAGTTTTAAAACAGAACAGGGAATTAAAGCATTGTTCATCTCTCCATCCGTGCACCCAGGACCTTTAGGTGATCTTGGTGGATCAAATATGCCAACAATCTTAGCAAACAAATTTGATCATTTCACAATGGTGGCTCACGGTCCATCTACACACGATTTCAATCCAATTGCAGTTTCAGAAATTGATAAAGTGGAAGATTCTGTAAGAAGAGGATTGCAAAAAGTTGAATACGCACCAAATGCTAGTAAATTTGTAAGATACACTGCTGAAAAAGCAAATATTGGTGTACAAATGTTTAATGACGGAATGGTTATTTTATCCACTTTTGCACCCGAAGCAGTTGATGATATTGAATTTGGTGTTGGATTGACAATGATGGCACAAAGTAGAAGCCACTGTAATGTTAAAGATTCTGTGATTGTAGACTGTCACAACTCATTTACAGCAGAAAGTGGGGAAATTTTACCTGGAAACTCTGAAGTATTCCAGTTAATTGATGTTATTGATACTATAAATCCAAATCAGGAAAGATATGAAATAAAAGTAGGTTGTTATGAAGATTCTATGCAGCCACTTGGAAAACAGGAAGGAATTGGAGACAGTGGTATTAAAACAATGATTATTGAAGTTGACAATCAAAGAACTGCATATGTGCTTTTCGATTCCAACAACATGGAAATTGGATTTAGACAAGAAATCATTGATGCAGTAAGTGATTTGGAAATAGATGAAATCGAAGTAATGACTACTGATACCCATACTGTTAACACACTTTCCAGAGGATACAATCCTATTGGAATTGCAAAAAGAGCAGAAATCATAGAACACGTTAAAATAAGTATCAAAGAAGCAATAAATGATTTAGAAAAAGTAGAAGTTGGAACTGGAACTGAAAAGATTGTAAATCTTAATACATTCGGACCTAAAAACTCAACTGAATTGATTTCAACAATCAGTTCAGTAGTCGCAGTAAGTAAGATAATAGCTCCAGTTTTATTCATTACAGCATTATTAATTGTATTTATATGGATATTCTTTGGTGGTTTATAAGTAAACTGTAAAAAGAGTGTAAGCTATAACCCATATAAAGTAAAATGGTACAATACCATCACCTAACCATTGGGAGAATCCAGAAATTTCATCCCCAAACATTTTTTGACAAGCTTGGCCTGTGAAATATAAAATGATTACAGCAATGAAAAATGCAAAAATATCATTTTTAAATCCGAACCAACCTAAAGTCAAAGCAGCGGAAATAAGAGAGGCAAAAATACCAACAACAACATGAATTCCAGTAACTTTAATAGTTATGTCCATTTATATCCTCCATTAAATTAAATATATTAATTTAATTATGGTAATTTATAATATATTAATGTATTGATAAAAAAGGTGTAATAATGAAATCCATGTCCAATGTAGACATTTATACAGTAAGTGATGAATTAAATAATTTATTAAGCGGTGCTAGAGTAGATAAATCCTTTCAACCTACCAATGACATAGTAGTAATGAGATTTCACGTTCCAGGAACTGGTAGAGTTGATTTAGTAATGCAATGTGGTTCAAGAATACATACTACACAGTATCCTTTAGAAAATCCAACTACTCCACCATCATTTCCTATGCTTTTAAGAAAAAGGATTAAAGGAGCTCACGTTGAAAGCATAACACAGCATAATTTTGATCGTGTAATTAAAATCAGAGTTAAAAAAGATAAATATTACACAATAATTGTTGAATTGTTTGATAAAGGAAACATTATTCTTTTAGATGATGAAAACAACATTATCCAACCACTAAAAAGAAAACAGTTAAGTGAAAGAGATATCAGTTCCAAAAGAGAATATGTATTTCCTAAAGAAAGAGGAATAAATCCTATTGAAGTTACAAAAGAAGAATTAAGCGAATTATTCAAGAATGCTGATAGTGATGCTGTTAGAACTCTTGCAATGAATGGACTTGGAAGTTTATATGCTGAAGAAATTATTCAAAGAGCAAATAACACTGTTGAGATTGATAAAAATACACCTACTTCACAATTAAGCGATAAACAAATAGCTGAAATTCACAACAGCATGCAGGAGTTATTTGATAACTTAAAAGATGGTTCAATCAAACCTCAAATCGTTAAAAAAGATTCAAAAGAAGATGTTGTTCCATTGGATCTTATCAAATATGATGATTTTGAAAAAACTTTTTACAATGACTTTAACGAAGCATGTGATGAATTTTACTCCAAAAAGGTAAACAGTACCATAAAAAATGTAAAAGAAGCAGCATGGAATAAGAAGGTTAAGAAGTTTGAAAAAAGATTAAACTTACAGCAAGAAACACTGGATAACTTTGAAAAGACCATCAAAGAAAGTAAACATAAAGGAGAGGTTATCTATTCAAATTATCCGACCATTGAAAACATCATCAATGTTGTAAACAATGCATGGAGTAATGATTATTCCTTTAAGGAAATTGGAAAAATATTGAAAAAAGCTAAAAAAGATGGAATGGCTGAAGCTCAAATTTATGAATCAATTGATAAAATGGGAGTTTTAACACTTAACATATCAGATACTTCATTTAATATTAATCCAAAATTAACAATTCCTGAAAATGCTGAAATTTATTATGAAAAAGCTAAAAAGGCAAAAAGAAAAACAAAAGGTGCACTAATAGCTATTGAAAATACCAAAAAACAACTTGAAGACATTAAGTCCAAAAAAAACATAGCTATGGAAAATGTTTCAGTACCTAAAAAGAGAATCAAAAAGAATCTCAAATGGTATGAAAAACACAGATGGTTTATTAGCTCTGATAACACATTGGTTGTTGGTGGAAGAGATGCAAACAGTAATGAACTGATTGTTAAGAAATATTTGGACCCAAATGACATATATTTGCATGCAGATATACATGGTGCAAGTTCAGTTTCTATAAAATTAAATGGTGAAGAATTAAATGAAAATATCATTAAAGAATCTGGAGAGTTTGCAGCATCCTTTTCATCTGCTTGGTCAATGGGTTTCACAACACAGGACGTATACTGGGTCCATCCCGACCAAGTTACAAAAACACCTGAATCAGGTGAATTTTTGAAGAAAGGGTCATTTGTAATAAGAGGGCATAGAAATTACATAAGAAGTGCAAGAGTAAGACTTGGAATTGGAATTGTTGATTATGAAGGAAAAAGAATAATGGCAGGACCAGTTGATGCTCTTGAAGCACACTGTGATAATTTTGTTGTATTAAAACCAGGATTTACAAAAAAAGAAGCAATAGCTAAAAAAATATTGCACAAA
Organism: Methanobacteriaceae archaeon; assembly: GCA_029219465.1. NCBI lineage: Archaea > Methanobacteriati > Methanobacteriota > Methanobacteria > Methanobacteriales > Methanobacteriaceae > Methanobacteriaceae archaeon. The sequence goes on from JAQXTL010000004.1 coordinate 56,878, forward strand.
ATAAACGAAGATGACTTAATAACCCTTGACGATATTATAAGAGTATTGCCATCAGGAAAATGTGATATCGATGAGGAATATCATCTAAGAAAAAAATATGAAAAAAATTAATCCTGATAATCTTCAGGATTATATTCAAAGTATTCTTCAGGATTCATAACCACAACATCAATGTTAGGGTTAAACTGACTTACAAAATTAGCAAAAATTGCAGGATCTTGTTCAATTGGTGGGAATGTATTGTAATGCATTGGAATAACTACCTTTGGATTCATCCACATAGAAGCTAATGCTGCTTCAAAAGGACCCATAGTAAATTTATCACCAATTGGAACTAACACCACATCAGGTTTATAAATAGATCCAACAATATCTTTCATATCACCAAATAAACCAGTATCACCACAGTGATATATTGAAGTTCCATCTTCAAAGGTTATTAAAAATCCTGCTGCTTCTCCACCAGGAACAATTTCTTCAACCATATCAATAGCTGAAGAGTGTTTTGCTTCAAGCATAGTAAATTTAATATTGTGGTATACAAATGAACCACCAATATTAACTCCAATATTTCTAATTCCTTGTTTAGCTAAGAATAAGGAGATTTCGTGAATACATGCAATAGGTGCATTAGTACGATTAGAAATTTCTAAAGCATCACCAACATGATCAGAATGACCATGAGTGAGTAAAATAATATCCGGATTTATTTCTTCAACAGGAATTTGACATGCCGGATTATTACTAATAAACGGATCAATTAAAATTTTAACATCATCATCACTAATAATTTCAAAAGCTGAGTGACCTAACCATCTTATTTCCATTAAGCAGAACCCCCTGCATATTGTACTAAAATAGATTCATCTAAATTAGATGCAATACTCCAAGTTTTTTCGAAACTGGAGCGAATAGTTGAAATAGAATCTCTATCATCATATATAGCACCGTATTCGAAATCATTATTACCTGCAGAGATAATCATTGCATAAGAATCATCTGCAATCAAGTTAACTGTATGAACTTTAGGAACTGTTTTGATATGTACTCCCTGTTTTAATAAAGATGAAATCAAGAACATGTAAGACATATCAGACGGATCAAATTCATCAATAATAATTCTTGAATAGGATGAAGGCACATGAGATAAAAATCTATCAGATAAATTGTTTAAAGAAGGAATTTCTAACATGACTTCTTTGTTAATATGAACAGCCAATTTATCAAATGCTTCTTGTGAAGTTAAAACTTCTTCATCAGAAATGATATGACTATTAAGGGATTTAGGTACAGGCAATTTTTCAGGATCATTAATGTCAATCTTGATATCTCTAGGTTCAGTTACTTCAGATGCAACATATTTTGGGGAAGGGAGATCATCTTCAGTTGGTTCTTCTAATGCACGTTTGATTTCCTCAGATTTATCAGTTTCAATAACAATTGGTTCAACGCTTTCGCTACCTTGTTCAAAATAATCTGCTTGACGTTTTTTAGGAACTCTAGTTACTTTTAATGGTCTTCCATATTGAGGAGTGAAAACTAATGGTTTATCTAAATCCACTTCTTTTTCTTCTCTTGGAACTCCCCTCAATACTAATTTGGAATCATCTGAATTGCCATAGTACTCACCAGGAGTTGAATCTGAAAATTCTTCAACAACTAAATCATCATACCCTATTTCATCATAATCATCATATTCACGGCGAACTCTTAAAGGTCCCTGTGAAGTGTTTTGTCTGTTAAATCCAGAATTAACTTCTTTTGAATCTAAAAACTCTTTAATTTTATTAGCAGTTTTATCAACATTGGATTCAACGATATAACTAGCTATTAGAACCATTCCAATAACTATAATCAACAAACCAACTATTAATAAAATATCTACTAAATTATATGTATATGTCTCATAAGAAATGAGGACACCAATTACAAATAAAATAAAACCTGAAACTAATTTTATCGCATTTCCCACGTTTTCACCCTTATAAATTTTTAATCACTCTATTAAACTACTATATATTATCTAAATAACTATTTATAAACCTAATGGAAAAAAACGCCAAAATTTAAAAAGAACAAAACTACAATAAGTATTACTTTTTTATAAAATAGTAATATTAATATAGTAAAAAATCCAATTAAAAATTGGTGAAAAACATGCAAAATATCAACTCACTCATAAATGAAAATTCAGGTCAAGGCGCTGCAGAATATATTTTACTATTCGGAGGAGTGCTTGTAATAGCATTACTTGCCCTAACAATTTATAGATCATATATGGAAACAAGTGATGTTAGCCTCAAGGCAAAAGACGATATAATTGATGTAAGGAATACAATTCTTGACAACAGAACACATGTTTAGACAAAAAATAGACAATAAAGGACAGGGAAGTGCAGAACTAATTTTAATAATAGGAGGAATAATTGTTGTTGTACTCTTAATATCCACATATATTACGAATATAACAGAAAAAACACAAAAAAATATGGAAAATTTATTAAAAAAAGAAAGAGATTTTTTGATAAACAAAATATAAAATAGAGAGCTCATCTCTCTATTTTCCCATAAATGTTGAATTTAAAATTTCATCCCAAGATTCGGAATTGATATTTTCTAATTTGAAACTAGATCTAGTTAAGATTCTAATGTTTTGAGGACATGCTTTTACACAGGCACCACATAAATTACAAAATGTCAAATCAGTAACGGATTTTCCATCAACGATTGTAACAGCCCTACATGGACAAACATCAAGACATGCGTGGCAGGAATCACCTTTACAGATTTTTTCTTCCTCTTCAACTAACTCCAATTTACCTTCAAATGGTTTAATTATATCAACCGCATCAACTGGACAGACTTCACTACACCATGAGCAGTACACACATGAGTTTTCCAAGATGATAGTTTCTCCAGTGATTTTAGGAACTTTAATTTCATCTCCATACATACAGGTTGAACATATTTGTTTAATTGCATCTTCTGGACATACTCTTTTACAAACACCACAGAAAATACATTTTGAAGTATCAACTTCGATAGAATTGTTTAATTTATCAACAGATGATGTTGGAATATTTTTAATTGTAATTGCTCCAACAGGACACATATCGCTACAAAAAGAACAATATATACAATCATCCCCATTAATTTCGATTTCTCCCCTTACTAAATCAACAGCATTAGGAAGATTTCTTTTGAAAATAATGGAATCTCTTGGACATGCCCTATAACATTTTCCACAATACATACAATCTTCATCATCGATTTTAGAATCTTTGTTCCAGGAAGGATAAGAATCAACTTCTTTAATATTCTCCCCGTCAACAGTCAATGATAATGCATCAAAAGGACAAGCTATTGAACATAATCCACAAAATACACAGGAATCTTTGTTAACAGAAATTAAATCCATTTCTATTAATCCACGTGCAATAGGAACAATTGGCCCTAACCTTAAAGAGGAAGTAGGACAAACGTCAGCACAAATTCCACAGCCAACACAATTTTTATCATCATATGACAAATTACGGAATTCTTCACCGTTTCTTTTAATATCAAACATAAAATTCCTCATGCTTTAGAAATAGCTTGATTTGGACAGTTTTGTATGCATAAGTCACAATCATCACAGTTTTCAGGTACGATAAATACATCACCATCTTTTTCTATGATTGCTCCTTGCTCACAAAGTTTAATACATAATCCTTGTACTGGACAATCTTGGATGTGTCCGCATACATTAGCATCAATGTTTACTGGCATATTTTCACCCCATAAAATAATTAAGATTGTTATCGGTTAAAACCGATTTTTTAAACTATTTAATGACATTCCCGTTTTGATTAATCTCCCCACTTCTAATACGTGTGGAAGAAATTGGATTGCCATCATATGCTAGCACAAAACTTACTACAACAATATCAAGAGGCTTCATGCCTTTAGAAACTCTAATTTCATTAATTTTAACTGCAGTAGGCTCAGTTTCCTCACTAACAACAATTGCATCGAAATCTTCATCATGAATTGTAGTTCCATAAGGATCATTTAATGGAATCACAACAAAATTGGATTTATCAGAAAAAAATGCATTTAAATTACTCATCCTTGTTTTACAAGAATCAATGTCGCCTTTTAATCCTCCAAAAGCATCAGAGGTAACACCAATCTCAATTTGATTACCTAATTCAAAAGCAGTTGATAATAATTTTTTGTGACCATCATGAAATTTGTCAAAAGTTCCACCAACAGCTACTTTATTATATTTCTTAGAGTTCATAATATTGTCCTAATAATTTGCTATAATAACTATTTATCAAAACTATTATAAAAATTGTTAGATAAAAAAAGAAAAAATAAAAAATAGTTAAAATGGAAGGCTTGCATAATATCCATGTAATGAATAAGAGCCAGTATTCCAGTTAACTATTGTTCCTAAGGAGTTTCTAGAACTTGTAGCATCTGCAACAGTCCAAACACCATCAATTAAAACCTGATTCCAAACATGTCCATAAGTACTTCCACTGGAAAACGTACATGTTCCATGGACATATTTAGTTGCAAGTCCTGCTGTTCTAAACATTGCCGCAAGCAAGTGAGCATGATCAACACAGTTTCCATTTCCAGACTCTAAAGTACCAACAGCACCATATTTAGTGTCATAATAAAAACTATATGAGATATGATCTCTTACATAGTTAAATATTGCTTTTGCCTTAGATTTCTCACTAGTTAAGTCTTTAGTTAATTTATCAACTAATAGCTTAATTTTAGTACTGTTCACTTGACAGTTAGCAGTTGCTGCTAAATATGCCATTAAGCTGCTGTCCTTAGTAGGAAGCGGTTTAATTTCTACATATGCTGGCATTACATTTTCATCATCATAAAATGAAATTACACGTGAAAATGCATAAACAAGACTTTTATAACCTATAGATCCAACATCTGAACTTACAACATTCGGAACTTTACCCTCTGCATCAGCAGTCTTTATAAGATTTTTTGCAACACTAAGATAGTCTTTTAAGTTACCTGAAGAGTAAGTTGAAGACGGACTACTTGGACCTCCAACATGTTTAATTGAAATTGGTGATTTATTATTAGCTTTTAAATTTACAATAGATTTAGAAGCTAAATACAAATATTCATTGGTTGTGTAAGTTATACTTCCAATTTTGACTGTAGCTGGCAATTTATAATTCTTATTGATGTAAGATTTCACATTTTGAGATGCAGCAATAATCTGATTAATAGTTACTGAACTAACGACAGTTATTGTAGAAGATTCTGTATAAACACCCTGAGAGTATTTAATAACATGATTTCCACCGGATAAAACACCTAAACTCACTTTAGCTATACCATTTAAGTCAGATGTGGCTGAATATTTATTACCGTTAATGTTGAATGTAATTTTAACATTTTTAACAGGTTTTTTATTTGCATCAGTTACTTTAACAGAATATGAAACTTTACTTCCAATTGAAACATATATATTTTCACCAGTCATTTTGGTTCCTTTAACAATTATATGTTTCTTAACAGTGCTAGATTTATAATAGTCATTACTTACAACTGCACTAATCGGATAATCTCCAAATGTAAGGCCTATTTTTAACTTAGCTTCACCTTTTAAGTCAGTGTATTTTGTGTAGCTAACACCTTTAACTGTGAATTTAACTCCTATATTTTTGAGAGGAGTTCCAGATTTGGTTTTAACAACAACTTTGAAATAAGACCCATCCCTGTATTTCATCACTAAATCATTAGCAGATATTGTAACAGTTTGTTTTGCGATTATAACCTTATCTGAACCATAGCAGTAATCAGCATAACCATTTGTTAAATAATAAAATTTAATGGAAGATGTTCCGGGTTTTAAATCAGGAATCTTCAAATATGCATTACCATATGCTGTGGTTTTTACAGTGTATGTTTTTCCATTGAATACAAACTTAACATACTTATTAGCTAGTGCCTTACCATTTTTTGTAAGTTTAACTTTGAATTTTGGTCCATCTTTATAAACCATATTCAATGTTGAAGATGTAAATTTTGTAGTTGGAGTTCTAACAGTTATTTTCCCAGATCCTGAAGATGCACTAAAGTGTTTATCTCCAGCGAAGGTAAAATTAATCGAATATTTTCCAATATCCATTCCAGGAATAGTTAAAGTAGCAACCCCTTTAGAATCTGTGTTAACAGTATACTCTTTATCATTAATATTGAATACAACAGTCCTGTTGCTGAGTAAAAAACCATGATTAGATTTTAAAGTTACCTTATATGAGTATTTTTTATTAGGCTCAATGTAAGTAGTGGACAAACTAGGCTTTATAGTTGTATTATCCTTTAGAGAAATGTATTCAACATCTACAGTTTCACCAGAAGCTGGATTTGATATTGAAATAATATGTTTTCCAGGATATAAATTAATAGATAAATATACAATACCTTTTTCATCTGTTGTCTTGGTGTATGTTACACTACCAATTTTAATGGAAACTTTTGTTTTTGCTAAAACATTATTATTTTTCCAGAATTTTATAGTGTGTTTAGAAACATATCCATAGCATGAAGAAGTAATATTTGGGCTAATGGATGACAATACTTTAACTTTTTTAGTGGTTGTGAGACTATTATACTTTGAACTACCTGCATATTTAACATAAATGCTATATGAACCAACAGGTAACGCTGCAGTCTTAACTGTTGCTATACCGTTTATACTGGTAGTTGCTGTATAAGTAACACCATTAATTTTAAGAGAAACCTTTTGACTAGCTATTACTTTTCCATTAACATCCTTTAAAGTCACTCTGAAATATGTAGCAGATTTTGAGTAATGAGTATCACTCATAGTTACCTTAACAGATATTTTAGAAGAAGCACTAATCAAATTATCTGATAGAGAAACAGATAATAAATTAGATTTTTTTGAATTATCAATTTCTATAAAATCAGAAGCATGAATATCCTCATAATTATTCTCATAACTGCTTAAATTAGAATTATCAGAATAATTACTAAAATTCTCATGAGAATCAACCATATTATTTTGTGAGATAGAATCCCCCATAGGAACTTCTAAATTATCTCTGACAGATATTGAATCAACATCATCTGCCATTAAATTTAAATTTTCCGTATTTGAAACATTATTTAAATCAACTGCACTAGTTGCACCTACAATAAAAAAGAACAATAGCACAAATGATACAAATAATGATTTTGTTTTAATTGAAATTTTTCCACCTCGATTTCCCATTACGAAAATTTTATAAATATGATTGTACTAAAATTAATATTTCATAATGAGTATGATAAACATATAATTTCAATATTATATAAATGTTTAACTTTAAATGGCTAAAAACAGCCCTAAATTATGTAAATTATTAGAAATGGACATAAAATTAAAATAAAAGAACAAATAGATTAAAATAAGAAAATATAAGCCAACTACGTTAAATCTATTTTAAACTTTTAACAAATTATGAACAATTAAATTAGCATTTATACAAAAAACAAAAGTGAGAAACACTATTTATTAAAAATTAATAGATGATTTCATGTTATATGAAAAAAACATATTTCAAAAAAATATAAAAAATGTTGATATTCATATTGGACTTGCTTATCCAAATGTTTACAAAACCGCAATGTCATCATTAGGATATAATATTTTATACAATCAAATCAATGAGCTTGATGATACTTGGTGTGAACGTGTTATTTTTCCAGACACTAACTCATTAGAAGCAGGAACTCCTCTTAAATATTTTGATATTATTAGTTTTACAATCCAATTTGAAGAGGATTATTTTAATGTATTAAATATGCTAAATAGTGCAGGAATACCTCTTAAAAGAAAAGACAGAACAGAAAATGATCCTTTGATAATTGCAGGAGGACCTTGTGCAACAGCAAATCCTATGCCTTTAGATGATTATATTGACCTTTTTGTAATTGGGGAAGGTGAGATAGTCATTAATGACATAATAAACACGTATAAAAGTGATAAAAAGGATTTAGATAAATATTTAAAGTTGCCTGGAGTGTATATTCCTGAATTTAAAAATAAAACAAAAATAAATATCATACAAGATATGAATGATGCATATCATATCACACAACCCATTATAAGTAAAAGTGATGATGATGAGTATCAGACAATTTTTAATAATTCCATTATGTTAAATGTCTCAAGAGGTTGTACAAGAGGATGTAGATTCTGCATGTCAGGATATCTCTACAGACCAATGAGACAGACTGATTATAAAAAATTAATTGATATAGCTATTAAAACACACAAAAATACTCAATTAAATAAAATTACATTAATAGGTGCAGCAGTTTCAGATTATGCTGACTTAGAAAAGTTAATTACTGGTCTTGAAGATGAAGGATTTCAAATTTCAACACCTTCACTAAGAATTGAATCCATAACAAGAAACACGTTGGAATCTCTTAAAAGAAGTGGATTAAAAACAATTACTCTTGCACCGGAATCAATTGAGAAATTAAGAAAATCAATTAACAAAGACATCCCTGAAGAAAAAATACTTAATGTGATAAAAGATGCTGTTGAACTTGATTTTAAAATCAAATTGTATTTCTTAATTGGACTTCCAGATGAAACAATGGAAGACATCAAAACACTTTGCGAATATATGAAAAAAATTGCAGATATGCACACTAGCATTAAAAATGTGAAATTTAGTGTAAATCCAATCATTCCAAAACCACACACTCCTCTTCAATGGGAAGGCTATGATTTTAAAGACATTAAGAAGAAAACTCGTTATATTACCAAAGAAATGAAAAAATATAACATTAAGTGTGAAAGTCCTAAAAAAGGATTAATCCAATATATATTGTCTTGTGGAAATAGGGAAGTTGGTGCAATTATTGAAAAATCAATAATAAAACAGCCTACCCTAAAAGAGTGGAGAGACATAACACCACAATATGATATTGATGATGAACTTCCTTGGGACAATATTGATGTTGGTGTAACTAAAAGATTTTTAAAAATTGAAAATAAACGATTGAGAAATTTAAAACAAACCCCGTGGTGTGAAACCGGCAGATGTTACAACTGTGGATCATGTTAGAAAAAAATTAATTTACTATAAATAATATAATCTAAACAAAGAGAGGTATAATTATGATAAATCCTGCAAGCAGATTAAATTCAATTGAATTATCATTAATAAGAAAAATGTTTGAAGTGACAAATCCTAATGCAATAAACTTAGGAATTGGAGAACCTGATTTTAATGTTCCTGAAAACATTAAAGAAGCAATGAAAAGATCAATTGATGAAAATGATACTCATTACACTCCAAATAAAGGATATTTAGATTTAAGAGAAGAAATAACTAAAAAATTCAAAAAAGAAAATGGAATAACTACCACACCTGAAGATGTTATCGTTACCGTTGGTGCCAGTGAAGGATTATACATGTGTACACAGGCATTCGTTGACAAAGGTGATGAAGTATTACTTCCAAATCCTAGTTTTCTTTCTTATGAAGCTTGTGTCAATTTAGCAGGCGGAACACCAGTATCTGTTGATTGTAAAATGGAAAATGAATTTAAATTAAAAGCTGAAGATGTTCAGGAAAAAATAACTAATAAAACAAAAGCAATTATTTTAAATTCCCCATCAAACCCTACTGGTGCAGTAATGGACAAAGAAGACATAAAAGCTATTGCAGATTTATCCATAGATAAAAATTTCTTAATAATTTCCGATGAGATTTATGAAAAAATCATTTATGGTAAAAAGAACTATTCTCCAGCAAAATATAGTGATAATGTAATTACATTAAACGGATTTTCAAAAACATATGCTATGACTGGACTTAGAATAGGATATTTAGCTACTACAAATGAAGATTATACCGAACAATTGCTTAAAATCCATCAATACAACATCGCATGTGCTAATACAACTGCACAAAGAGGAGCATACGAAGCATTAACAGGACCTCAAGACGAAGTTAAAAAAATGGTTTGTGAATTCCAAAAAAGACGTGACTTAATTGTTAGCCGTTTAAATGATATGGGATATGAAACTGTAAATGCTGAAGGAGCATTCTATGTGTTCCCAAAAATTGAGGATGAAAACTTTGTCCAGGATGCTGCTAAAGCAGGAGTTATAACTGTTCCAGGAGTTGCATTTGGATCAAATGGTGAAAACCACGTTCGTATGTCTTATGCGAATTCCTATGAAAACATTGAAAAAGCAATGGACATTTTAGAAGAGATGATAAATAATGGATGATTTTAGAGAAAAAGGTGGTAAAAAAGCAGCAAGAATAGGAATTATTGCTAATACATTTTTAACTATCTTAAACATTAGTGTAGGATTAATGTCTGGAAGTTATGCATTAATTTCCAAAGGAGGACACACATTATCCGATATTGCAACAACAATTATTGCATATATTGGATTTAAGATTGGGCAAAAACCTGCAGACCCAGAACATCCCTTTGGATACGGTCGTGCTGAAGCAATATGTGGATTAGTAATCATGTTATTTTTAACAATGGTTGCATATGAAGTAATGAGTGGAGCAGTAATAAAATTAGTAAATCACTCTACAATTACAACACCAGATATTTACGCAGCAGGAATGGCATTTTTCGGAATATTTATCAATTATGTAATCAGTAAATACATTATTAAAATTGGAAAAGACATTAACAGTCCAGCAATTATTGCAGACGGACAACACCAAAAAACTGATATTTTCTCATCAGTTGCAATCTTAATTGGAATTATTGTATCAAACTTAGGTTTCCCTATTTTAGACCCAATTATTGGATTAGTTATTGGATTTTTCATTATAAGAACTGCATTCAAGTTAGGTAAAGAAAACATTGACCACATTATGGGAAAAGTACCTTCTGAAGAATTCATTGATGAAATCAGAGATATAGCAAATAACAGTAGTAAATATGCAGATAATGCTCATAATATTAAAGTAGACTATTTAGGATCTTATGCTATTGTAGCATTGCATGTTGAAGTTGATGGTAATATGACTGTTGATGAATCACATAAAATTGTTCATATTATCCAAGATAACATTACAGATAAAATAGATAATGTAAAATACGTTAATGTTCATGCATGTCCTAAAGGATTAGAATATAATCATGACCAAGAAGTAGATTTATAATAAAAAACGAAAAACGCCGGGACCGGGATTTGAACCCGGGTGGTCATATGACCATCGGATTAGCAGTCCGACGCCGTACCAGGCTGGGCCATCCCGACAGTTAAAACAAAATAAGTATAGTTAACTATATGTCATAACTTACTTATAAACTTAATTATTTTTTTATAAATGGCATGTCCAGAAGTGGACTAATCTCAAAAATATAAGTGATCTAAAAAATTCAACTCCACCCCGGGATTCTACAAGCATTGAATGTTAACAGTAAAGCTGCTCCCTTCCGGGCCTGACCCATTTCCATATTGAAGATGACTAATTTTTACCCTCCAGTAAAAATCTCACCACCACCAATCCTGTAGGACGAGGATTCTACGTTGTTTTTAATAGGCTTATATTCTCTTAAAAAGCCGCCTTCTAGACTTCAACTGCACCTAAGGGGGTATGTGCTTACAGAGGACCCCTAACCCTCCAGTCTAGCCAGTAATAATATATGATATTAATATTATATAAAGGTTATTAAAAAAAGATTTCCAAGAAAAAAATAAATTTATAGTAACTAAAAATAAATGAGCAATATTTAAAAAAAAATAAAAATTAGTGAGTTAAATTAGAATAACTCTTGAATAATATCCCCATCAGAGATAATACCAACTAATTTTCCATCTTCAACAACAGGAAGTTGATTTAAAATTCCTGAAGAAACATTGTCTTTCATTACTTTAATTGCATCTTCAAGAGTGTTTTCAGGAGAAATGGTAATTACAGGAGTTATCATGATTTTTTCAACGTTAGTACCTAATTCATATTTGTCTAAAATTAAATTATGACCAACATCTGTTGCAGTGATAATTCCAATTAATTTATCATCTTCGACAACAGGAAGAGAACTAATTTTATTTTCCATTAATTTTTCAAATGCAAATACGACATCAACATCTGAAGTAGTAGTAACAACATCAGATGTCATAATTTCCTTAACCTTTTTACTTAACATCATTAACACCTACAAATTCTAAGATATCATTAACCATGAAATCAATTGTTTCATTAATTTCAACATTGTCAATTATATAAGAATCATGAATCTTTGCTTGTTCAACTAGAAAGTCCTGAGTTGTTCTTATTGAATCAAAGTTATCCATATACGTTTCAATAGACCTTTTTACCCAAGGTTGACTACATCTTGAATAAAAATGTTGCTTATGTAACTCTTCATCCTCAACTGTCAATATTAACATAACAATATTATTGTTATCTATCAACTCTTTATTGATAAATCCAGGAACAATATGGACCCCTTCAATAATAGTACTTATCCCTTCCTTTATGGATCTCTCAATTATTGCTTCAATTCCAACCTTAACGGCATTAACATGAGCAATGAAACCTCCAGTAATCAAATCATCATCAATAGAGTGTGATTCTATAGTCTCATAAGCATTATAACTAGATTTATGAATAATTGGACTTAATTCTTTAGACACACACTTACGCATGACTTCACGAATCATATCAGTACTTATAATATTTTTCAATCTAAGCCTATTAGCCAATTCCAGTGCCATTGAAGATGTACCAACACCAGAAGCACCACCAATCAATATAATCAGCGGTTTTTTAGAATTTCTTATAATGCTTAAATTTTTATATTTTTCTGCAATTTTTGGATCAACGGATGTTAAATGGTCCAAAACCATATTGGATAACTCATCACGAGAAACCATAGAAACATTATTTCTGATTAATTCCTCTTCAATTTCACTAGCCAATTCGTAAGCCATTTTAGACCCAATATATGGAACATTAAGCGATTTAGCCATAATCCCTTTCGAGAATGGTTCCACATATTCCTTACCATCAACAATAGTGTTAACCTTAATCATTAAAATCACATTAAATATGATTAAATCTATAAAATTAATGTTAAATAAAACTTGTTATTTGAATTTCTAGAAAAAAATAAAATTCAAGTAACTAACTTAAAATAAATTAAAAATAAAAAGAGAGAAGATGAATAAGTTATTCATCTAAAGAGATAATGCTTATGTCGTAATTGGAACCATCTTTAATATCTACTAAGACAGCACCATTATCTTTAAGCATTCCAGGATTTGCAACATCAGTTGTAAATCCAATTTTACTAAGAGATTTAGCTTCATGAATATGTCCACAAAGATTGATTTCAGGTTCAAATTCATGAATAGATTTTAAAATTCCTTGACTTCCTACATGTTCACCATTAGAAACTCTGTCAGCTTCAGTGTTAAATGGTGGAGCATGAGTAGCTAAGATTCTGACTTTAGGAACTTGATTATTGTATACATAATCGTAATTTGCTAATAAATCATATACAGAACTGTAGATATGATCATCATCGGTTTCACCAGGAGTGTCAAATGGAGTTGGGTTAGATCCACCATAACCGAATAAGATTGCATCACCATATGCAACAATATTATTGTGAAGACAGAATGCAACATCGTTAATTGCATTACAAATTCCATTTGGATCACAATTACCTGGAATAGCAATTACATCTACATCATATTCATATAATTTATTAATGAAAGTTTCAACAAAATCTAAAGGTCCAAAGTCAGTAATATCACCAAGGATTAAAACTAAATCAATATCATTATTTTCCAAATAATCATATAACTTTGGATTTTCTTCACCGTGAACATCACTAATTGCTAAAATTTTTGTCATTAAAATCACCTATCTTCTAAAAAGAAAGATCCCATTTCTTTTAAACCTAATTTAAGATCGTCTTGATCTCCATGCAATTGAACAGTAACATCATCATCAAATTCGATGATTAAACCATTCCATTCTGCAATTTCCTGAACTCTTTCTTCAGCTAATGGAACTTTAAGATTAATCCTACCAGTAGTTAAACCTGGAGGAGTATTAACTAAGAACTTTGATCTGGATTTAGCAAATTCAAATACTTCTTTACCTTGCATAGCCTGTTTTAATAAATCAAGCCATGAATCAACATATTCTTCTCCTTCTTGTTCTGCAATAGTAAGGAGATTTCCTTGAATATTGTTTAAAGCCATTTCAGCTTTAGCTAAACCATTAATCAAATCTGGATGGGAAGGATCTCTTTTATATGAACTGATTGAAGATCTGATTAATCCCATCTCTGGGTTAATTCCACTAGGTATCTCATATCCTTTTTTTGTTAAGTCTATAATAAGATGTTGAAGAACTAACCAATTTTGTTCAGAAGGTAAACTCATAAATGGCCACCTATAATTTTTAAAGTGGTGTGATTAATTTCTGCATCTGCTTCTTTTAACTCAGCTTCAATTTCAGCTACACTGGAATAAGAATCTAAGAATAAAACATGATGAGTAGAAGTACCAGCAATGTTTAAAATAGCCATTTCATCACTAGGTTTAAGTTCTCTTTTATCAATAGTTGCTTTAAATTGAACATAAGGTTCGTATTCTTCTGGAAGGTCTGAATATTTAAATATTCCATCTAAAGTTGCTACAAACATGTTTTTTCACCTCATTTATTAACAGTTATTCATATCTATAAACTCATATATAAACATAATTACGAATTATTCGTATGTCTACAAACAGAAAAATTTTAGATAAAAAAAAGTTACCATCACTGATAACATAATATATCCAAAATGTGTTTTTAATGTCTAAAAAAAAGATAAAAGGATAAAAATCCTTATATCTATTCACCTAATGCTTTTTTGATAGCAGGAGTTGCATCAATTTGTTGAGCATCGAAGGTTAATTCTTCTGCAGATAATCCCATAGCTAATCCGTATAATTGAGCTAAGTGGAATACAGGAAGTGCAAAGTCAGTTCCGTATTTTTCGTTTACTTCAACTTGACCTACGTCAAATTGCATGTGACAGAAAGGACATACGTTAACAATTGCATCTACACCAGCAGCAGTCATGTGGTCGAGTTTTTCTTTGGTGTAACTGGTAGTTACATCTTTATCTCTAGCTCTTAAACCTCCACCTGCACCACAGCACATCATTTTGTCTTTGTAGTCTACAGATTTAGCACCAGTAATTTCTACAAGGTCATCTAAGATAGATGGGTTTTCAGCTTGATCTTCGATACCGATAGTTGCGGTAGGTTTTAAGAAGTGGCAACCGTAGTGAACAGCAACATTTAAGTCTAAAGGTTTTTCGATGAGGGAAGCTAATTTTTCGAATCCAACGTCGTCTCTTAAAATTTGAGCGAAGTGTTTTACGTTTACAGTACCTTTGAATTCTCTACCAATTTCAGCTAAGTTTTCGTTGATTTTAGCTTTTTTAGCTTCGTCTTCGTGTAACATGTGGTTACATTCGAATAATGAACCGAAACATCCGTTACATTCGGTCATAATGTCTGCACCCATATCTTCAGCAATAGTTAAGTTACGAGCAGCGACAGTAGCCCAAGTTTCTTCATCAAAAGAACCGAATACACCAGGAGCAGGACAACAAGAAGCTCCTTCCATGTCTTTTAATTCAATATCTAATGCTTCAAATAATTTTCTGGTAGCTTTTTCAACACCAGGATAACGGTTGTTCATAATACAACCTAAGAAGTATGCGATTTCCATATTATAACTCTCCTCATAAATCTATTCTTTTAATCCGCCGGTTGCTTCATCGTAACCGATTAATTCATCGAAAGCGGTAATTTTACATAATTTTTGTACTTCAGTTAATGCTTCAGGGAAAGCATGAGTTGTTGGTGGTACTTCAGGAAGACCGATTTTTGCTCTTAAAACTTTAACTTCATCGTTGATAGGTACAGCGTGACCAGTATTTAATACAAATACACCAGTCATTTTGTGAGCTTTAGCCATGTATCCTGCGTGAGCAGCAACGTTACGTGCTTTTTTGATAATTTCAACGATTTTTACGCTTCTGAGACATCTTTCTTGACAGGTGTAACAGGTAGTACACATCCATAAAGCGTCATCGGTGATAACTTCTTCTTTTAAACCTAATAAACATTTTCTGACGATTTGTCTTACTTTATAAGGAGTTCTTCTTCCAGATGGGCATCCTCCACTACAGGTACCACATTGGAAACAGTGTTTTACAGTTTCAATTCCAGCATCAATAAACTCAGCGGTGAAATCTGGATCACGATTACTATCATTTAATAATTCTTTATCAGTTAATAAAGTCATAGTATCTCTCTTTATATTTTTATTTGAGTTTTCTTCAACTTCCTCAACAACATCTTCAACAGTTGTTTCTTCATCTTCAACTTCTTCAACTTCTTCAGCAACTTCTTCTGCCACTTCTTCAGCAACTTCTTCTTCAACTGCTTCTTCAGTTGTTTCAGCTTCTTCTTCAGATGAATCTTCTACAATTTCGATGTCTTTTTTGAAAGTTAAATCTTTTTCACTGTCTTCCTTTACAGGAGCAACAGTTTCTTCCATTTTTGAAGATGTAACTTCGACATCATTAGATGTGTTTGATACATCATTGTTGATGTCTGATTCTTCTTTATCCATATCTCCTTTGAACAAGGATTTAAGACGATTTATTATAGACATTAAAAACACACCTCGGATAATCATTGGACAATATTCCTCAAATCCTTATCTAATATTCTTTAGAAGACCATATATAAAGGTTACTAAAATTTTTAGTAGTGTAATCAAAAAGGTTACAGATAATGGAAAAATTTTTATAAACCTAAAGGAACAATAGTAAAATAAAAAGCAAATAGGAAAGAAATAATGATAAAAAAATTCGAAATTAAATCACATGATGGACCTGGAAGAGTTGGAAAAGTTGATGATGAACTTACACCTAGAATATTTTTTAGCGATGAGTTAAAAATAGCTCCTAGTGAAGGATCAGCACATAATATTGACCGTGAAATTGCAGAGTTTAATGTAAAAGAAACATTAAGACTTGCAAAAGAAAATGTAGATAACTGCGATATTGCTGTAATACAAGGTTCCAAATACATTGATTTAAGAATTGAATGTTTAAAACAATTAGAAGAAATTGGATATAATGGATTTATAATAGCTAATGGTGATGCATTATTAACCAATTCAAGAGAACTTGTTGATGTTATTGTATCTCTTAAAAAAGAAGCTAAAAAAACAAGTTATTTCATTTTCCCTTTTGCAGAATTATCATTTATGCCAATTTTAACATATATGGGAATTGACGGATTTTTAGCAGATGCTGCAAACTATTACAGTCATTTAAATGTTTTACAAACTCCAACAAAAGCATATGACTTAAATAGCTATCCAATTTACGAAGAAATATCTCAAAAAGATTTGGAAAAAAAGAATCTTGAGAATATGGAATTTGTTATAAAAGAAATTCATGCCCATATGAAAAACAGATCATTGAGAAATCTTGTTGAAGAACGTTCAGGAACAACTCCACAAAATATCTCAACTTTAAAAATACTCGATAAAACCCATATGGACTATTTATTAGAGTATACACAATTATTCTAAAATTTTAATGATGAAATAATATTTTTGAACTCGCGTTCGGATTCACCAGTGACGTCCAATGTTCTTAGTTCAAAAATATAAATCTCCTTATTTTCTATAAAAACATATGTATGGATGTCAAAGTTAATTTCAGGAGTATCCATATTTGCATGAACTTTAATTGCATCCTTATCAGCAATTTGAACAAAATCAGAAGATAAAATAACCCCACCATCATCAGAGATTACATCTTCCATGAATATTTTATAATCATCAAGGTTTGTAGCAGTTGGAAATGAAACTGCATTAAGTAAATTGTCCTGGCCTTTAGAAAGAGTTGCAATGCAGTCAGGGTTAGATAACACATCTGCTTTTTCAACTTCCCAGGTTACAGGATATTCGAATGTAATTTTTCCAGTGTTAAATGTTCTCATTGATTATTCCTCTTTTGGTACAATATCAATAGTTTCAAGTTCTTCTTCATCAATAGTGTCAATGTATTTGGAAAATGGTTCTGGAAGCTTTGGCATTACTTCTTTTAATATTTCAGCAGCATCAAGTTCTAAAGCCTGACCAGAAAGTAGCTGTTCAACATCAAAGTCAAAGTTAAACGGTTTAAGCAAGTCATCAGTTGGAACTCTTAAATTAATGTTCTTTTTATTTAAAACCATCTTAAGAGTGCTTGTATTTCTAATTTGCTCATTCATGTCTTCAACAGTGCTTCTTATTTCATATGCAATAGCTTTATTTTTCTCATTTACTTCCATTTTAGATTTTTCAATGGATTTTTCCAAATCTTCAACAAGCTGAGCATTTCTACGGTTAATATTGTCTCTTGCTTCATCAATAACAACATTAATTGCATTTAAAATAGCTTTATTTAGCTCGACATTATAAGCTAAAATCATCTTATTTTTGTAATCCAACTCTTTAAAAATAGCTACTCTTTCATCATCAATTCTTGTAATTTTTTTATTTAACTCATGAATTTCATCTTTAGCTTTAAGGAGTTCATCTCTGTCTTGGATTTGTTGTTTAAGAGAACCAACATCATCAAAAAATGAACTTTTAAGAGTTTGAATCTGATTTTTTAATTCTTCAATCTCAGCATCTTTTGCTTCAAGTGTATGGTAAAATTCATCAAGTTTTGAATCAGAAAATTGATTGTCGAGCAAGTCTTCATATTCACTTTGAGTTAATACTTTTACAAGATCATTATCTTCAAAAGGATCTTCTTTTTTAAGACTTACCTGTTTTTGTTTTGATTCTTTTTCAACTGTATTTCCTTGTTTATCCTTACTAGTATACTTTTTTGTATAAACTCTAACAGTTCTAAGTTCATCAGTTTCCATTTTTGACACCCACTCTATAATAATAAATAGATTGGATTAATTTAAATAGTTAATGATAAAAAAAAGAAAAAAAGAAAAAAATTAGTTTATCTTTTCTTTTTCAATCCATAATAACATTGCTTCTTCAATAGCTTTTGAATACCATCCTGTTTGAAATAACATCTTACTGGAGGCAATTTTGCGAAAATTCAAATCAACATCATTATTGACACTAATAGTAACACGTCTGTTTTGTGACATAAAAATAGATAGTTCTTACAAGTTAATAAATGTTTTAGTACAGTTTTAGGTCATTTTGGTACTCAATACCATATATTGAACCAATAATCAAATTAAATAACAACATTTAAATAAGATTAAGATATAAGTATTATACGATGTGAAAAGAATTTCATATCTTTTAACAAAACATCAATCATTTTATAATCTCAAAAAATGTTAAAATATAATTCATTTTAAGGAGTAGATTCAAACTACTCCACTCCCCCCTCGTTTTTAAGAAAATAAGCAAAATTCTTTATTTTAAAAAATATTGATATAACTAATAATACACAACGTATACAATTTTTAAAAAAAAAAGAAAAAATACCTTGAAGATTAGATATCATCAAGGATTTGAGGATCAGCACCTGCAATTTCAACAAGGTATTCTGCCTCAACAATATGAAGCTTAGATGGAATCACAATACAGTGAAGTGGCCCACCAAAGTCATAGTCAATCAATTCTGAAATTTTACCTGCTTTAACACAGACATCTTTTGAACCTACACGGGCAATACCCATAGCAAGTGTATTTTCATCAACCAAACCTTCACGTTCTAAAGAATCATGAATATTCATTAAATATTCAAGACCCTGATTAACAGTCATATATCTGTCCTTGTGAGCCTGAATATCAAGTAAAACCAAAGTATGTAAGTCCATTTTTAAGTTTTCTTCAATAGCTTCATAAGGAGATTTTGGATAAAAATTATAATCTGGGAAAGGAATAGTAGTCACTTTACCAAATTTGTATCCCTGAAGACCAGAAATAGCCGGTGCAGAAGATAAAATTGAGGAACCATGAATAACTTCATAATCAATTCCCAATTTAGAGCAGCGAACTAAAAAATCACTGTGAGTAGTTGCAATTAACGGGTCTCCACCAGTAATAAGGGCAACATCACTAGTTTTAGCTTCCTGAATAAATTTACTTTCCTCTTCAACTTCTCCCCTAACCAATACTTCGATTTTTTGACCAATCAACTCTTCAATTGCATCAAAACTAGAACCAAATAATCTTGAAGTGAAAAATTCAGCATAAATTTTATCAACATTCCTTAAACATTCCAAACCTTTTAAGGATATATCTTTTTCATCAAATAATCCTAAACCCACTAAATAAAACATATATATTATATAATAATTTAAACATAAAAAACTTTATGAAATGTGTAAAAGTTCCATTAAAACAATTAAATGACACCCGTATAAAATTAATGGAAAATGGTTTAATGAATATGGAATATAGAATAAAAGCCCAGGATGATTTTGGCTATATTCCTATTAATGATGATGTTGGAGAGTATGAAATTGTTGATATTGAGTTAGAACCTCTAAAAAGAGTTCCACACAATTTTGCAGAATTACTCAAAGATGAATTATCACTAGAAGAAATTGAGAATTTAAGAACCTCCTTTGATACAATCGGAGATATTGTGATTTTAGAAATTCCAAGAGATTTGCAGGACAAAAAACAAATCATTGGAGATGCTGCATTTAAATTTACAAAAAGAAGATCCATTTTTATGAAAAAAAGTGCAGTTAAAGGAACAATACGTATCCGTGATTTGGAATTCTTATCTGGAGTAGATGATTCTGTTACAATCCATAAAGAGCATGGAGCAAGATTAAAACTTGATGTTCGTGAAGTATATTTCTCACCAAGACTTGCAACAGAAAGAAAACGTGTAATGGAAAGTGTTAATGAGGGTGAAAAAATATTGGACATGTTTTGTGGAATCGGACCATTTCCTATTGTAATTGCACGTGAAAAGGATGTTGAGATTACTGCAGTTGACATCAATGAATCTGCAATTAAATATTTAGATGAAAATATTCGCCTAAACAAATTGAAAGGTCAAATCAAAACATACTGCGGTGATGCCAGAAAAGTTAGTGATGAGTTTAAAACAAAGTATGATAGAATTATTATGAACTTACCTGGTCTTGCATATACTTTCCTTGACGTTGCAGTTAATTTAATTGAAGATAATGGAATAATTAATTATTATGAGTTTTCTAATTCATATGAACAAGGAATAAAACGCATAACTGATGCTGCAAACGAGGTTGGAAAAAAAGTAGAAATCATCAACTGCAGAAAAGTCAAATCAACATCACCTGGCGAATGGCATGTAGCTATTGATGCAAAAATAAGTGAAATTTAGATGAAAAAAACATCATCTAAATTCTTCATTAAGCCGACCAGGCAGAATATACTTCTTCTCTTATAAATTCAACATCTTCAATTAATAAAACATCTTTTTTAAACTGAGTATCAAGTGAACGATTCTCCAATACATTACAGGAGATTATTTCCTGAAGATAAGCATCACACACTTCAAACTCGGATGGAATTTTATCTGCTTCCCATTTATCCATGATTACGATTTCATCAGAAGACATATATACGTACTTATCTGCTAATGATTCCATCCATTTTAATGTTGTTTTGTTGTATCCTTTATAAAATGAGTTGTTTTTTATATCTTCTGTAATTTTATAAAGCTCAATAGGTCCTTCAGAAGATACATTCAATATTGTTTTATCACAGTCATCTATTGAAGTTCCATTTAACTCATGAGCACCAATTAATGAAATGGAAAAAATAACTAAAACAGATAACATTATGCCCAAAATAAATATTAAATCCCAATCCATCTTAATCACCAAGATATATGTTATTATGGACTAACTATTATAAAAATACATTTAAAAAAAAAAGTAATAGAATTATTGATTAAATTGGGTCAATAATTCCTTTTTCAGTAATAATACCAGTAATTAATTCTTTTGGAGTTATATCAAAAGCAGGGTTAATTACATCAGTTCCTTCAGGACAGATTCTAGCCCCACCATAATATCTGACTTCATCACCATCTCTTTCTTCGATGACTGTGTCAAATATTGAAATTTCATTATCGAAAGTTGAATATGGAGCAGCTACGTAAAATGGAATATTATGATGTTTAGCAGCAAGTGCAACCATAAATGAACCTACTTTATTTACAACACCACCACGTGCAATTCTGTCTGCACCTATAACGACTTTATCGATTTTACCCTGAGACATTAAAAATCCGGATGCTACATCAGGAATTAATTTAACTGGAATGTTTTCCTGTTGCATTTCCCAGACACTTAAGCTTGCACCTTGTCCACGAGGACGGGTTTCATCACAAATTACATTAATATTCTTTCCCTGTTCGTGAGCAGCTCTGATTACACCAAGTGCAGTTCCATAATCTACACAAGCAAGAGCACCAGCATTACAGTGAGTTAAAATAGTGTCTCCTTCATCAATTACTTCAGCACCAAATTTTCCAATAGCTCTATTTGTTGCCATGTCTTCTTCATACATTTTTAATGCTTCACCAAGAGCATCACTGCTGTTTAATACTCTATCAACTGCCCAGAATAAATTAACTGCAGTTGGTCTTGCAGCTTTAATTTCAACAGCTGCTTTGTTTAAATCAACACCCTCAATATCTGCAAGTGCCATTCCAAAAGCTGCTGAAACTCCAATAGCTGGAGCACCACGAACAATCATATCTCTAATTGCTACAATAACATCCTGATAATTTTCACAATAAACATAAGTCAATTCATCAGGAAGTTTTGTTTGATCAATAAGCTTTAATTTATTATCTTCCCATTCAAGTGTTTTCATATTAACACCTTATTTTAAAAAAAGTCTAAATTAAAAAGAAAGCATAATTATATAGTTAGTTTCTAATTTATTAATTGTTTAATAATTATGCTCTTTTTAATATCCAAAAATGGATTTGATTAGAAATGTATTATATAATACACTAAATATTATTTTTTAATGTAATCATATATAAATTTTATAAAAAATCCATCAAAAATCCATTTTTTTCATGAAAATAAAAAAAATTATGCATTTTCAGTCATGATTGGAACAACTTGTTTTTTACGTGAAACAACGCCTTCAAGTAAAACCATGTTATCCACTAATTCAACACCATATGCTTTTTCAACTAATTTTGCATCTTTTCCAAGAGCAATAACTTGTGAGTTACTGTTAACAATATCAGTAATCAAGAGCATGAATAAGTCTAATCCTTCATCATCAATGATTTTATTCATACCTGCTTCCAATTCATCTTTCATTTCTAAGACATCAGGAATACTAGCAGTGTTTACTTGATTAACAATAGATTTAACATCTTTAAAGTCAATTTGTTTTGCATCTAATGCTAAGATTTCTTCAATTGAAAAACTGCTTAAATCAGTTCCAGCTTTGAGCATTTCTAAACCATATTCTTCTGCATCGATTTCTGCAATTTCTGCGAGTTTTTCAACTGCTTTTACATCATCCTCAGTAGTGGTTGGAGATTTTAAAAGTAAAGTATCGGAAATAATGGCAGATACCATTAATGTTGCCATTTCTTTTGTAATTTCAACACCATTTTCTTCATATAATTTGCATAAAATAGTTTCAGTACAACCAACAGGTTCAAATCTTAAGAATAATGGGTAAGAAGTTTCTAAAGCTAATTTGTGGTGGTCAACAACTTTTAAGATGTTTGCATTTTCTAAATTTTCAACAGATTCAGCAGGAGAGTTGTGATCTACTAAAATAACATTAGCACCATCTTCAACACTTTCCAAAAGTTCTGGTGCATCAATTCCCAAGTAATCTAAAATAAATTCAGTTTCTTTATTGATATTTCCTAATCTGTATGCTTGAGCTTCACTGTTGCCTAATTCTTTTTCTAAGTTAGCCATTACTAAACTTGAAGTAATTGAATCACTATCCGGACTTTTGTGTCCAAAAACAAATGTTTTAACCATATTATCTTTCCCCAATAATTAATAAAATAAAAATTATATCAGTTAATAATATTTCTTGTTCATCCATATTTAATATTACTATAAAATATGAAAAAAATAATAAAATAAAAAAAGTATTTAGTAATGACTTTGTGGAGTCATTCCTAAATGATGGTCTTCGCTTTTCTTACCAGGAATACCATATGCATCTGCTCTACATTGAGTACATGCTCTAAATACAGGAATAATTTCTTCAACTTCTTCTCTGACTTTTTCCATCATTGAACAGTCAGGTCTTTGTAAGTCTTTCATTTTTCCTAATGGAATTAATGGTAAGACGTTCATTAAGTTAGCACCACGTTTTTCAACTTCACGTGCAATCTCAACGATGTGTTCATCATTAACTGTAGGTATTAATACAGAGTTAACTTTAACAACTAAACCATTAGCAGCTGCTTTTTCAACACCTTCTAATTGATTTTTGATTAAAATTTCTACAGCTTCACGACCTTTGTAGACTTTTCCTTCGTATTTGATAAATGAATAAATTTTTTCTGCAATTTCAGGATCAATTGCATTTATTGTTACGGTAACAGAGTTTACTCCAAGCTCAGCAAGTCTGTCTGCGTATTTTGGAAGTAAAAGTCCGTTAGTACTCATACATTTTATCAAATCAGGTTGTTCTTTTGCTAATTTTTCAAAGAATTCAAATGTTTCTTCGTTAGCAAGTGAATCACCAGGTCCTGCTACTCCAACAACAGCAATTGGACCATCTGCGGTAACATCATTAATATGAGTAATTGCATCATCAGGATTCATGATACAACTTGTTACACCAGGCCTATCTTCTTCATTGTTGATGTCTCTTGTACAGAAGTTACAAAAGATATTACATTTTGGTGCAACAGGCACGTGTGCTCTTCCTACTTTATCGTGCATTTTTTCATTGAAACAAGGGTGTGCTCTTGTAATGTGTGCAAATCTTGAACCTTTATGTTCTTTCATAATCACATCCTCCTTAAAATATAACCATTGTTATGGTACAGTCGAGTATATAAACTTTTCTACATGCCTTTGTTAAGTTCACCAATATACTCATGTGCTTTCTCAATCCAAGCATCCATAATTAACTCATCAGTAGCAACAACAGCTATAATATCTTCAGTGGACAAATCCTTAATGATTTTGAATCCTTCAGGTAAAATCCTGAATATTGCGTCGTAGATACGTCTTTGTAAGTTTGAATGAGGGTCATCAACTACAAGAGTGTTTAAATCTGTGTGATCTCCACTAATTTCAAGTTGGTATCTATTTGGCTGATAGATTTCATCTCTTGAAAACCTTTTCCATAACTCTTTGAGAATATTTGGAAGGTAGTTTTCGTTATCTACCAAGATAGTTGTAACATCTTTTTGTTTGTTGTACATTAAATTAGCAACATCTTCAAATAGAATAACACTTGAGGTTTTCCTCATTTTAATAGCTAAAACAAATACAGGGTCATCAGGATTAACATAAGCTTTTAAATCCTCAACAGAAGAACCAAGCACCAAATCCTGGAAAATCTGTTTAATGATGATTTCATAAACTTCTGCTCCCTTTTTGTCATAACATTCAACTAACATCAAATCAACCCATTATTTAAATTATTTATTTGTCTTGTCTGTGTCCCATTCCAGATACTAAAAGAGCGCATCCTACAGCACCGATATGTTGAGAGTATTCAGGTACAATAACTTCAATTCCACCTAAAGTTTCACTTACAGCTTCAACAAGTCCGGAAATTAAACTTGTTCCACCTACTTGGATTAAAGGTTCACGGATGTCAATTTCTTGAAGTTGTTGTTCATAAACTTGTTCAGCTACAGAGTGACATGCTGCTGCAGCAACATCTGCTTTTGAACCACCAGCTGCTAATGTAGTAACAAGGTCTTGAATACCAAATACAATACAGTATGAGTTCAAGATAGCGTTTCTCCAGTCTCCTTGTACCGCAAGAGGACCTAATTCAGTAATATCAACATCTAACCTACGGGAAGTCATATCCAAGAATCTTCCGGATGCTCCTGCACAGATACCACCCATGGTAAAGTTATCAGGAATACCATTGTTTACGGTAATTACCTTGTTATCCATACCACCAATATCTAATACAGTAGCTTCGCCTTTTTGACGGTCAGCCAAGTATACTGCACCTTTTGCGTTAACAGACAATTCTTCCTGAACAAGTTCTGCACCGAATTTTTCACCCATTGTGAATCTACCATAACCAGTAGTTCCAAGACCGTCAATATCTTTCCAGTCATATCCTGTGCCCTCAAATGCTTCAGCAGCTGCAATTTTTGCAGATTCAATGATATCTTTGGTAGAAGTCCAACCAGTTCCGATAACTTCATTGTTTTCCATAAGAACTGCTTTTGTAGTTGTTGAACCTGAATCTAAACCAAGAGTAAGTCCTTCTTGTTTTTCACGAGCAAGAATGTTTCTACGAGTAACAGTAGTAGTTAATGCTTCCATACGGATGAACAATTCATCAGCTTTTGTTCTTTCAGTAAATGAATAGGTAACTACAGGAATACGTGTGTTGTTTTGAATAAATCTTCTTACTTCATTTCTAACTAATGCTGCTTCTGCACATCTAAAACAGGTTGCAATAAATACTGCATCAGGTTTACATCTTCCTTCAACAATAGCCATTGCTCTTGCAATCATTAATTTTAAACTTGAACTTTGAGCTGAAAATCCGAATTTTTCATAGGATTCATCAATGTAATCTAAATCAATTTCTGGAAGAATAATTTCAGAACCAAATTTGTTTGCTGCTTTTTCAATTTCCTTTTGAATTCCACTATATTCTGTTCCACATGAAACTAAAGCAATTTTTACCATTATTTATTCCTCCTCAGTAGTTTTATCAAGGGAATCAATAAACTCGTTAATTGAATTCACCATAACATAAGTTTCATCTTGATTATCAGGGTATTTTAATTCTAAAACTGGAATACCTTTGTTTCTAAGTAAAAATATTGATAATTCGTTAGTTCTTGCACAACCAACACAACCGAAACCATATGGAGCACCGTCAACAACAATAGCTGCTTCAGCTTCGTCTATGAGTGGTCCAATAATAGACATTCTTCCACGTACACCAGAAGGCACTTCAATAGCTGCGTATTTAAGTCCTATAAGTGGGTCTTCTTCGGTAATATTCATTGGTGGAGAATCAATTTCCGGGTCTTTAATTTTTTGTCTAATTTGTTTTTGAAGAACTAAAGGAGTGTGACCTTTTCTTTCAATTAAGTCTGCTAAAATTAATGAATTTGGAGGATATACAGCGATTTTAACCATAATTTCACCTATTCTTTTTTATCTAAACATTCATCTAATATTTTTTTAAATTCGTCAACAGCAAGTGGTTTTTTCTCTTCGATTTCAACTTCTTTAGGATTTTCTAAAGCTTCTGAGACAAAACCAAGTATTTGAAATTCTTTTTCCATTTGATGGAAACCTTCTCTTGGACCAAACCTATGACCTCTGCATCTTCTAGGGTCTCCAGGTGCAAATCCTCTTTCTTTTGTGAAAATGTGATTTGGATCAAGTTTTCTAATCTCTTCAATAGCTTTGTAGACATCTTCACTTTTTCCACTAATCATTGATCCATAACAGGTATTTTTAATTGTGAGTGGTAAATCAAGCATGTGAAACTCATTTACAACTTGTTGTTCGCTTACATGAGCTCCAGGACCGATAAAAATCATACGAGTAATTACGTCAGGATCCCAGTCTTCACTACCTAACTCAGGACTCATTGTTAGATTCTGCAACATAAACTACAACTCCTTCTTTTAGTTTTTCAAGATGATCATAATCTGATGTGATATCACCAATTATATTTGTTGATTCAAAGTTTTCTGCAGTAGGTCCGAATTCTACGTTATCTTCAAATCTAACACCGATTAAACCAACACTTTTAGATGCCATGTTGGTAATTCCGATTTGACCTCTGATAACTTTGTCAACAGGATTGTTTTCAGGAATTAAACCTTTAGCAGCTTTTTTGTCTCCTTCAAATATTACAATATGCATTCCAGGAACAGCAAAGTGGATTTTGATTTGACCCACAGGATTTTCCAAAAGTCCAGATAATAACTTGAAGTATCTTACAGACCTTGGTGCATTATCTACAAATTTAATTGTACATAAGTCTTCTTTCTTAATAGCTTTAGTTGTAACTTTTCCTTCTTTTAAAATGTCAATTGTATGTTTAGGAGTCTGCTCGACAATTACTGCATCATCATCTTCAAGTCCATCGATTATATGTTCAACACCAGCTTCACTTAAGATATTTTTAACTTCAGCCTGGGTTTTATTTAATAACATTAATCTTTCTTGTTCAGATTTAACAGTGACAAATTCTCCTTCTTTTGCAATGTCAATAAGTTCCATACCATTTACTATATGTCCAACAGTAGTATGGTTTGGAGACAATACTCTATTTTCACGGTAAATGAAAAGTTTTCCAACACCTACACCATCATTTCTAATAGTGAGTGTACCTCTATTTCTTTTTGTGATGTGTTCTTTTGGTTTTTCAAGACCTGCAAGTTCATAAAAACCTAAGAATGATTCACTGTCGTATGAAACTTTAATTTTACCATCTTTAACAAGTGCAAATAAATGTTCCACACAAATTGGAGATTCCTCATCAAATTCAAATGAGATATAAGTGTACAATTCATTATTTTCTTCTAAAACAGTATTTAAGTCAGAAATTGCCGCACTATCAGTGGTTACACTTCTTTCAATAATAGGTTCGATACCTGTAATTACATCATCCTCAGTTAAATTGTCCAAAGTCTTTTTACCACCAATGACATGAGCGAAAATACCTTTGTTGTGCTCAGGTACACTGTAGACATTGGTTGTATTTTCTTTAAGCAATATTAAATGAGTAGATTCATTACTAAAACCTGATAAACTTAAAACAACATCTCCCTCATAATATTTATGTTCATCTGAAGTAGGTTCAAGATCAGTTACAACAGGACCAATAGCAACTTCAGTTGTAGTGGACCATCTAATACTTAAATCAACAAATTCATCATATTGATTCTTCCATAAATCAACAAGAGGTTTTGCTTCTTCAGATTCGTCTAATTGGATAACAATGAACCCTTTAGTAGTTTTAATTTTATATTTACTAATATTTTTTTCAAGTTCTTTTTTACCTTTAATTAGACAGACAATACTACCAGGAGTATATGGAGCATTAGTTTCTTCAATTACATCTTGAATTGTAGAACCTTCTGCTACATTAAATTCTTCACCATTAATTTTAATTAACATATAATCTCCCAATTAAAAATTTCAATAATAGTTTATATTTATAATCTTTTTATATATTAAATTTATTTGACAACACCAAAATTATATTAACACATAATGATAACAATATCTTAAAGGAGGAAAAATAAATGGAGATAAAAAGGAAGCATATTTTTTCTTTAATGATAATTTTGATTATTGCAGTTTCCACCATTTCCATGGCAAACGCTTATGTCGGAACAGGATTTTCACATGATATTCCGTCTTCAAAATATGATGGTCTTTCCGCATCAGATATTTTAAATAGCTTCAATAATACTGAATGTCATGTTGAAGAAAGTGCAATATGTACCAAAGTTGTTGATGGGGACACAATATACTTGGATAATGGTAAAAAAATACGTTTTGTTGGAGTAAATACTCCTGAAAGAGGTGTTGAAGGTTATATTACATCAAAAAACTTTGTTCAGAAGTTATGTCTAAACAAAGAGGTTGGAATTGACATTGATGATTCAAAACACAATGACAAATATGGCAGAACATTAGCTGTTGTTATTGTTGATGGTAAAAATCTCAATGAAATGCTTTTAAAAGAAGGCCTTGCCGAAATTATGTATATGCCACCTAGTGAGTTTAATCCATACAACTGGGGAACTGGAGACACTCATGTAGATACAACACACAGCTCTTCTCAAAGTGCACCTACAAGTGCACAGTCAACAAGTTCATCTGACGCTGCAAAATACATCGGCAATGCTAACTCTGGAAAATTCCACGTTCAGGATTGTACTGCAGCTAAAAAAATGTCTGAAGCAAATAAAGTATTTTTTGAAAGCAGAGACGATGCAACTAATCAAGGATACACACCATGTAAAATGTGCAATCCTTAACTTTTTTTCTTTTTTAATATTGATTTTTGATTCAAATCCAAATCACTGCTTAAAATCATGATAAATAGCACTTCAATGGAAGCTATTAATGCCACCATACAAATAAAGTATAACACATTGCCTGATGAGAATAAAAGCATTAAAAATGGAAGTAATACAAGCACTAATCCAGCTAACTTGTTTAAATAGGTATGGTGCATTGCAAACTTATTAAATTTTACAAATCCGATAAGAATTGAGCTTATTCTAATTATAAAAATAACTGCAATAAATAATAAAATTCCATAGTCAATATTTAAAACTGGCCATAAAACAAAAAGGAATGCTAAGAAAAATATAACATCTGCAATTGAATCTAATTTAGAGCCAAAAACAGTTTCATTTTCACAAATTCTTGCAATATATCCGTCAAGAATATCGCTTAGGCCACATAAAATAAAAATTATAAAAAATGAAACAGACAATGGCTTTGAAAACAAAAGTAAAAAGGATAGAAAAATCCTTGAAACTGAAATATAATTAGCCAAATGTCTCATAGATAATCATCTAAAAATAAATACTGGATTTTCTTCTTGGTTGAAAACTTCAGCCTGTTCATCTTTATAGTTTAAAAACAAACTGTTTGAATCAGTTACTTCACCAACAACTGCTGCTTCAATTGAATAATCGGCCAAGTATTCTTTGATGAATTCACATTTATCTTCAGATGCAGTAAAAACAAATCCAGAACCAGGATATGATCTAAGCCAGTCAGCCCAGCTTAAAGTTTCGTTTCTTGGAATGTCTTCTAAATTAACAACAGCTCCTTTTTTAGAGGTTTCAAGAAGCATTTCTAATGTTCCTAAAATTCCAGGATTTGAAATGTCTTTTCCGGATTTGATGTAATCATGTTCTGCAAGATATTGAACTGCAGTAATTTGGTCCCTTACAATTTGTGCATCTTTGTCATAGGTAGTGTCCCAGTTTAAGTTAAACATTTCATGAGGTTTGCCGTCCAAATCAATTGCTACAATTACTTTATCTCCAACTTCTGCTCCAAAACTTGTTATAATTTTATCTTTTTGAGCAATTCCAACAATAGCTACACCTAATGAGTCAACTTCACCGTCAGGATGTAAATGACCTCCAACCATCGGAACTCCAAATTTTAAACATCCATCCTTGATTCCTTTTAATAAATCTTCATAAATATCATCATTGCTAATAGACATTATGTTAACCATAGCTAACGGTTTTCCACCCATTGCTGCAATATCATTTACATTTACTAAAACAGAACAGTATCCTGCCCAGTAGGGATTTACATTCATGATATCTCCCCAAATACCATCAGCAGCAATAAGCATTACCTGATTATTTCCAATATCTATAGCTGAAGCATCATCACCAATATCAATAACAACATCACCAGAAACGTTATATGACTCTTCTAAAAGAGAAATTACATTATTGATTGAACTTTTACGAGATACTCCTTTAAATTCTTGAATTTCTTTAACAAGGTTTTTAAAATCCAAAGATTACACTTCCTTTAATTAATATAATTAATTTTATATTTGCAATTAATATCTTTTATTATTTCAATTATTTTATCGCGAACTTCACCAATATCAGAATAGTCCAAAGATTGCTTGGAGCCGTCAAACATTATTCTTTTAATATTTTGACCAACAATATCATCAAAACCACTTTCAACCTCAAAGATGATAGAATTTTTAACCTTAAATCCATCTTCCACAACCTTGTCCAAATCTCCATCAGTTATACCAATTATAGGTATATCAAATCTGTATAGAATATCAGAAGAAATCAAAGTAGTGTCATCACCAACAGTAATAACCACAGATGAATCTCTAAACTGATAGACATCTTCACCAGCATGGTCTAAAAATGTAATTTTAAAATCTTCAGACTTATCTGATGAAATAACGCGAGGATTAACTTTTGCATGTCTTAAAAGTCCAGTTTTTATAATAGCTGATTCAAGGTCAACTTCGCCCAATTTTTCAAGACCGTGCTGTTTAAGCTCACCACCAACAATATCTACAATATGATTATCCTTAGCAATTAATGTAAGCTTATCTGAGTTTGTTTTACCTATAACAACACTGTTAACCATTATGTTTTCACCAGGACTTACTCCATGAACAATTCTTTGATTAACACTAGCATCATCCTGTTTTATATGTTTTTCATATACTTCCTCAGGACTTACAACTGACAAATTAAGTTTTTTGGAAAGCTCATCAACAATTTCCAAATCATTGTTCCATGGTATAATACTACCATCAGCCTCACCAGGCCTTTCGATTTGAATAACTGGAATATTATTATCAGCAATTTTATCTGCATAATGATTATAAACTTTATATCCAAAAACCTGTCCTGTAACATCAGATTTTCCATAGTTAAGTAAGAAAATCAAATCAACATTATCATCATAAAAGATTTTTAAAGAATCACTTGGAACTAGTTTGCGAGTAATATCAATAACATCTTCCAAACTTGCATCAATAACAGCAGTACGGCCCATTGTACCACCAAGTCTTACTGAAACATCCCCATAATTTTTAATTAAGTTGATTAACTTTATAGCATACCCAGAATCAATAATATTTGGACCATGAACAACAATACCTATTTTCATTTGTTCACCTTAATTCTTTTTTTATAGATTTTTGATCCACAAATTTCACAGTCATCAAAAGGATAATCATCACCATATTCCTTTTTACAGCCTTCACAAACCTTTTTCCAGTTGTAAATTCCTTTAATACCCTGTGTCATAACACCAGAATAAGGAATATTCATTATTTTTAAGGTATTTTGAATGGAATAATCATCACTGATAAGTTTAACACTGCGCCCTTCTTTTTGAAGCGTATATGCAAGCGCAATCAATTTTTTATCCGGAAATGATAACCTTAAAATATCACCAGATTCAGATATAATTTTATTAACACAATTTATATACTCATCTGGCACATCTTGTATAGTTAATTTACACTCATCAATAGCCATGTCTAGTGCAAGTCTAGATTGAAAATCCTTAATTTCAGCAGTGATTTCAGGAATGGTAAAATTGTTGTTTGTATTTAATTTAAAACCATTGATAAAAGCAGAAGCATCTAATATATAACAAATTTCCATGTAATTATATTAAATTTTATGAATTAATAAAGGTTAGTGATTGAAAATAAACTTGAAAATTAAGAATAAATCTTTAAAGCAATATTAAATCATTTGGAAGAGTTTTGGGATAAATTTGGGATAGAATTGGAAAAATCTATTTAAATTTCAATTGAAAAATTTGATACTATCCAAAAAATTGGAGGAAAATAAAAATGAATATTCAAAATGAAATTAATACTGATATCAAATTTCTTGCAAAATCAGAAATTCGATTGAAAATATTAAGTGAACTACAAAATAGCCCAAATAGCGTCCATGAACTTGTTAAAAAGACAAAAATAACTTATAGTTCTGTTTCAAGCAATATATCAAAGTTGGAGCAGAATAACTACATAAAAAAGATAAAATCTAAGTATTATCTAAATCCAATGACTGAAATATATTTTACAACACTTATGGATTTTAAAAAAAGTGTTGAAGTCATAAACGATTATACTGAATTTTGGGATAAACACGATTTGGATCAAATAAACATTGATTCATTGAAAAATATCACAGACTTGAAAGATTCAAAATTGATTGAAACAACACCACTCGACATCTACAAAACCCACAACACCATCAAAGACCAAATAACCAATTCAACCTCACTAAAAGCTGTATTTCCATACCTTCACCCAGAATATCCGAAATTAATTGAAAATATTCTAAAAGAAAATGGAAATATTGAATTGATAATACCTAAATCAATTTATAATGCTATTACATCAAGCATTAATTCAAAAATAAAACAGCAAGCATCAGCACAGGAAAGATTAACAATATATCCTGTTGATGAGGATTTAAAAGTATATTTAACAATATGTGATGAATCAATTAGTTTTGGATTATTTAAAAATGACAAAAGCTTTGATCAAAACAGGATTCTTATTTGCAATAGCGATAAATCAAAAAACTGGGCTGGAGAACTATTTAAAAATATTAAGCATGATGTGATAAAATGACCAATATTAAAACCAAAAAAGAACTAAATGACGAATATCAAAATGTGAAATACATTTTAACCTCTGGAATGAGAACCAAACTGCTATTATCACTTTATGAACATTCCAAGAAACTTGAAGAAATAAGAAATGACTTGAAAAAACCATCAGCAACCATATTACATGGACTTAAAGAGCTGGAAAATAAGAATTTAATTAGAAAAATTCAAAAAAACTATGAATTAACATCAAACGGATATATTCTTACTACAAATATGATAAAGTTAATTGAAAACTGGAATTCAATAAATAAAAATAAGCAGTTCTGGAATAACCATGATTTGTCAGATATTCCTGAAGAAATGTTAAAAGACATCTATTTATTAAAAAACGCAGAATATGAAACTTCAACAACCAGTGATTTATCAAATGCATTTAATCAATACATAAATCATCTATCAAACTCAAAAGAAGTAAAAATTATTCTTCCAATTTACTCAGAAAATCATTTTAGACATATTTTAGATTTTTTAAATGATGATAAGTTATCTAAATTAGAGTTAATTGTTGGTAAAAAGATTCAAGAATCCATCGAGCAAAATGATGATTTGAAAAAATCATTACTTGGAAATGAAAAGGTATGTGTAAAATGCATCGAAAAAGATTTGAAATTATTTTTAAGTAGCTGTGACAATTTTATGTCCCTTACACTATTTTTAAAAGATGGACATTATGATGATTCACAGATATTAATTGGAAAAGATGAAAATGCCAGAAAATGGGCTTCAAGTTTAATTCAATATATTTTAGACAAAAATGGAGTTGATCATAGTTAATACAGAAGTACTTTTAAAACTAAGCGAAATCAAAAACAAAGAACTTTCAACATTACTGATTGGAAGAAAAGGTGGGATAACTACAATCAAAATAACAGACATGATTTTACATAAACCCAGTAATGCAAATCAATTATCAAAAATACTCGACTTAGACTATAAAACAATAACATACCACCTAAATCTGATGATAGAACATAACTATGTCGAAAAAGAAAAAGTCACACATAGCTATGTATACTATCCTAGCAAAAAATTATATAATTGCATAGAAGAATATAGTTTAATAAAGAATTTTCTTAAACTAACTATGAAAGGTATGAAAAATGAAAAGTAAAACAGCAAGTGAACATCAAAAAATGTCTTCAAAAGACATTACTTGTGGAATAATTACTCTAAGTGACAGTAGAAAATCAAAAAAAGCAGATTTGTCCGGACAGTACATGGCTGAGGAAATTGAAGCTAGATATACTTTAAAATCCAGAAGCTTAATTCCAGATGAAAAAGAAGACTTGATTAATTCTATTGAAGATATGATTGCTGATAATACTGACGTTATTTTAACAACTGGAGGAACAGGGCTTGACCCTCGTGACATCACAGTTGAAACAGTAGAATCCCTTTTTGAAAAAAAACTTGATGGCTTTGGGGAAATGTTTAGAAAAAAATCTTATGATGAAATTGGTGCTGCAGCACTTCTTTCAAGAGCAACAGCTGGAATTTACAAAAAAACAATTATTTTTTCCATGCCTGGCTCTCCGAATGCAGTTAAAACTGCATTTAGCATAATTATTGATGAACTTCCCCATTTTGTCCATCATGTAAAAAAATGATGAAATTTAATTTCATCATTAATTATTTATTTTAAAAAAAATCTTTAACACTGATTAAAGGTTCTAATGTAATACCTTCTTTTTCAAATGTTTCAATAGCTCCTTCTTCACGGTCCACTACAACAAAAGCTCTTTTTACATTACCACCATTATCATTAATAGCACGAATAGCTTTTAGAAGTGATCCACCAGTAGTTGAAACATCCTCTACAACAATAACATTGTCTCCTTCATTTAATTCGCCTTCAATAAGTTTGGAAGTACCATAACCTTTCTTTTCTTTACGAATCATTAATAAAGGAAGTTTGGATTCAAGAGAAACAGCAGTAGCTATTGGAACTGCACCTAATGCTGGACCTGCAACCTTATCAATATCATCTAAATCAATTTTTTGTGTAATTAATTTTGAGATTGTAGAAAGAATTTCAGGTTCAGTAATAGCTTTTTTCATGTTGATATAATAATTACTCTTTTTTCCAGAAGATAATGTGAAATCACCTTCAAGAAATACACCGTTTTCTTTTAATAAGTCAATTAAATATTCTTTAGAAGTCATATGAATCAGAAAATGTCATCTTCGCCTTTGAGTAAAACTTTATCTCCCATTGCTTTTACCAATTCAATAGGAACAATGTTTTCACTAGATTTAATTTGTTCTGAAAATCCTGTTTTTTTAATTACCAAATCAGTAATTTCAAAAGTATCTTTATCAAAAATTACATCTGAAACTTTACCTATGATTTGAATTTCAGAATCGAGAACTTCTTTACCAAATACTTCGTCTTTAATTCTCATAAAAAACACCTTATTAGTAACTATTAAATTTTCAATTTAAATATATTTCTAATATTTGGAAAAATAACATGCTAAAAAGTATTTATCATAATCAATATAATAACAATATTGATTTAAAGGTGAACTTATGCAGGAAAAAACATTCACTGTAACTGAAATTAATAATTACATCAATAAAAAATTGAAGATGGATCCTAAATTGAAAAATATTTATGTAAAAGGTGAAATTTCCAATTACAAATCATATCCCCGTGGACATGACTATTTTACACTAAAAGATGAAAAAACCCAAATTTCAGCAGTGATGTATAAACTCAATAAAAAGAGATTTCTTAAATTCAAACCTGAAAATGGAATGAAAGTAATTATTAAAGGAAAAATTGAAGTTTATCCTCAAAATGGTAATTATCAGTTATATGCAACAACAATGACTGAAGATGGAGTTGGAGATTTACATATTGCATATGAACAATTAAGAAAAAAGCTTGAAAAAGAAGGAGTATTTGACAAATCCCACAAAAAAGAAATTCCAAAATATCCAAAACGAATTGGAGTTGTAACTGCAAAAACAGGTGCTGCAATCAAGGACATTATCACAACAATCAAAAGAAGATATCCAATTTGTGAAATCTATATTTTTTCAACACTTGTTCAAGGTCAAGACGCACCAAATCAAATAACCTCCCAAATAAAACGTGCACAAAATTATGATTTGGATACACTTATTGTAGGTAGAGGTGGAGGAAGTTTTGAGGATTTAAATGCATTTAATGATGAAAATGTTGTACGTGAAATTTATAACTCAAAAATACCTGTAATTAGTGCTGTTGGACATGAAACTGACTTTACACTAGTTGATTTTGTTTCAGATAAAAGGGCTCCAACACCAACTGCAGCAGCAGAACTTGCTGTTCCAAAACTTAGTGAAATCCAGTATAAAGTTGATCAGCTTGCATATACGGTTAACAACAATGTTAAAAATAGATTAAAACAACATAAATCCAAATTAAATCATATTGTGGAAAAACAAATCTTTAAAAACCCAGAATCAATTTATCAAATAAAACAAATGCATTTGGATAATCTGATTAGTAAGCTTGATTACTCATCAAAATCAATTATTTCAAAAAATAAAACAAAGCTATTGGAATTAGAGCATTCTGTGATTTTTAAAAACCCACAAACATTATACGAATCAAAACATATTAGACTTGACCAGTTAACCAATAAATTGAACTATGTTTCAAGACAATTATTATCAGATAACAAAAACAGGTTAGAAAGAGTTGAAAACTCACCAATATTCAAAAACCCTCAATCAATGTATCAAACAAAAGAAATAAAACTGGATAACATTGTAAATAAATTAAACTACACATCAAAAGAGATAATTTCAAAAAATAAGAATAAATTAAGTCAATTGGAAAATAGTCCTGTTTTAAGAAATCCTAAAATGATAATCAAATCAAAAGAAGAGCAGTATTCAAAAAATATTGCTAAACTAGAAATTTTAAATCCACTTTTAACATTAAAAAGAGGATATACAGTTACAAGAGTTAATGATAAAGTAATTTCCTCATCAAAAGATGTGAAAAGTGGTGACGAATTAGATATTGAATTTAAAGATGGAAAAATTAATACAAAGGTGATATGATGGAAAATTTAAGTTTTGAAGAAAGTTTAGAAAAATTAGAAGAAATCGTTAACAAATTAGAAAATGGGGACGTTCCATTAGATGATGCAATTGAAGAATTCAACAATGCAATGCAATTAGTTAATGTATGTAATAAGAAATTAAGTGCTGCAGAAGAATCCATTGCAAAAATTGTAAAAGAAAACGGAGAAATTGTAAACTTTGAAATTAACGAATAAAATAGTTAATCCAGTAATTTAATAATTCCTTTATTGGATAACTATTACAATTTTCATCCACTATTTTTTTAGCAAGACCGAATGCTTCTTTTTTGTTAATCAAACCACAGTCAACTTCATCAAATAAGTTTAAAACAGAAGTTGCAATAGCTACATTTTCAGGTTTTTTCATATCTTTTTGTAATTTACTTATGAATTGAAACTTGTCATAGTCTAAATCATTATAAAAATCATTAATATCCAGACTATAGCGATTTAACCTGACAAGAACATTAGCCTGTGATTTATTTGTAATCCACACCT
This sequence comes from Methanobacteriaceae archaeon, assembly GCA_029219465.1. Classification (NCBI taxonomy): domain Archaea; kingdom Methanobacteriati; phylum Methanobacteriota; class Methanobacteria; order Methanobacteriales; family Methanobacteriaceae; species Methanobacteriaceae archaeon. The sequence continues at coordinate 95,896 of JAQXTL010000004.1, forward strand.
GTTTACCAATAGCTTTTGTTACTGATTCAATTACTGCTTTTGCAATAAGCTCACCCATTTTTGAGTGCTTTCCTGCGTTTGTTATAACATCGTCTGAATCAGTATTTGAAAAAATACATAAACCATCAGTTCCAGTTCCTGTTGCATAACCATTAGAGTATTGTGATGGTATTTTTAAGTTGTTCATAGCTACTGTTTTTGCTTCAGTTGCACACATAAATGCTTCTACAAGAGTAGATTTTGATAAATTAACATTGGTTAGCAATATTGTATTGATAGTTCCAAAATGAAATTCACCATTTTCCTGCCAGTATGATGCTGGATCACCTGCTTTTGAAGAATTTGTCCTAACTCCTGCAGTTGATATAGCTGTGACTTCAACATTCTTATATTTTTTTGATACAATACTCAAATTATTCATTTCAGCTAACGTAATTAGTCCAGTTGAAAAATTTGAATCAATATCCATTAACTTACATTCATTTATTAGATAGTCACAAACATCATGGTTTTCAAGATAATCTATTCTATCCTGAGACAGATGTTGGTTAAAAACAGATTTGTACAAATCACAAGTTCCCCCATTAAGCTGTGAGGAAGATATTCCATTGCGATTATGTTTAAAAGTAACTAAAACAGTATCTTTTAAATAAAAGACCTTATCATCAATAGATGTTTTAAAAATAAGTCTATTTGAATACATAAAAAAAATAAAAAAAGAAAAGAAATTATAAAAATTTCTTTAAACTTACATCATTGGAGGCATTCCGCCCATTGCGGAAGGGTCCATACCCATGTCTTCTGGGCCTTTAGTAGATGCAATTACGTCATCGATTCTTAAAATCATTTCAGCTGCTTCAGATGCAGATTGGATAGCTTGTTTTTTGACACGTTTAGGTTCAATTACACCAGCTTCTTTCATATCTGATACTTCACCAGTGAATACATCTAATCCCATGTAGAAGGAATCTTCTTGAGCAGCTCTTAAGTCTACTAAAGAGTCGATGCTGTCTAAACCTGCGTTTTCAGCTAAGGTTTTAGGTACAACTTCTAAAGCTTCTGCAAATGCGTTGATAGCTAATTGTTCTCTTCCAGAGATAGATTCTGCGTAATCTTTGAGTTTTTTAGCCATTGCGATTTCTGGAGCTCCTCCACCAGCAACAACTTTGTCGTCTTCTACGGTAGCAGCAACTACACCAATTGCGTCTTCGATAGCTCTTACGATTTCGTCAACGATGTGTTTGGTACTTCCTCTTACGAATAAGGTTACGGATTTAGCACTGCTGCATTCTTCTACAAAGATCATTTCTTCGCCAGAAACTTTTCTTTCTTCAACGATACCAGCTTTACCTAAGTCATCAGCGGTTAAGTCATCTAAGTTGGTGATAACGTTAGCGCCAGTAGCTTTGGATAATTTTTCGATATCAGATTTTTTAACTCTTCTTACAGCTAAAATACCTGCTTTGGATAAGTAGTGTTGTGCTAAGTCGTCAATACCTTTTTGTGCGAATAAAACATTTGCACCAGCATCAGCGATTTGGTCAACCATATCTTTAACCATTTTTTCTTCTTGTTCAATGAATGCTTGCATTTGAGCAGGGTCAGTGATTCTGATTTCAGCGTCAACTTCAGTTTCTTTAACTTCTAAAGGAGCGTTGACTAATGCGATTTTAGCATCTTTGATTTCGCCAGGCATACCAGGGTGTACTCTTTCTTTGTCTACAATTACACCTTCAACTAAGCTGGATTCTTCAACAACAGCTCCATCTTTTTTCTCGATTTTAATGTTGTCGATGTCAACTTCGTCACCGTCAGCAACAGCTTCTACAGCACTTACGATTAATTTTGCTAATGGTTCACGTGCAGCTTCAGTTCCTTTACCAGTCATAGCAGTCATAGCTACTTTCATTAAGGTTTCAGAGTCAACGTCATCAATTGCGATTTCATCTAAGATAGCTTGTGCTTTTTCAGCAGCTTTTCTGTATCCCATAGCAATGATAGTTGGATGAATGTCTGAATCGAGTAAAGTTTCGGATTTTTTTAATAATTCTCCAGCAATGATAACTGCAGTAGTAGTTCCGTCTCCAACTTCGTCTTCTTGGGTTTTTGCTACTTCTACGAGCATTTTTGCTGCAGGGTGTTCAATATCCATTTCTTTTAAGATGGTAACACCATCGTTGGTTACAACAATATCTCCAAGTCCGTCAACTAACATTTTGTCCATTCCTTTTGGACCTAATGTGGTTCTTACAGTTTCAGCTAATACTTTACCAGCTAAAATGTTATTTCTTTGTGCATCTCTACCGACAGACCTGTTAGTACCTTCAGGTAAAATAAAAATTGGTTGTCCTTGTGCCATTAATAATCACCTTTTAGTTTTTTAAATAAATTATTAGATCAGTTTAAAAATCAACAAGAAAAAATGAGTTATAGTGTTGAATAAACCTTTCTACATATATACTGAGTTTAAGGTTATATAAATACTTTATGGTATAAAATAAATTAAGGTAAGAAAAAGATTTACAAGTTAAAATTAATAAAAAAAGTATGAAAAAGTAGAATTATCTACTTTGTTTTTTCTCAAATCTGAATGGAGGAGTAGTTTCTTGAGTTTCATAAGCTTCTTGTTCTTCTTGAAGCTCATTGAAGAAAGCATTGATTTCCTCTAATCTTTTGATTTTACCTTCTTTTTTAGACAATTCATTTTGAAGTCTCATGTAATCTTCACGAGGAACCATCTGTTCTTTAAGGTATTTAAGCTCACTATCCCTGGATGTGATTTCACTTTGTAATTGGTTTTTAAGATTCAAGTAATCTTCTTTAGGAATTGATCTTTCTCTTAAGTATTCCAATTCACTGTTACGAGCAGAAAGCTCATTTTCAAATCTTGTTTGAATTGCAACATATTCATCTTTAGGAACAGTGTTTTCTTTTAAATTGTTAATTTGATTATCTAAGCTTTTAATCTCAACGCTGAATTTGGATTGAAGCTCATCATAAACTTTTTTAGGAATAGATTCTTTTTTCAAGTTAGTTATTTCACTATCCATTGCACTAATTTCGGATTCAAATTTGGATTGAAGGGAAACATATTCGTCTTTAGGAATATACTGTTGTTTTAAATCATTTAACTCTTCTATTTTTCTGTTGATTTCGTCATCTTTTATGAGAATCTCTTTGTCTTTGAGCTCTAACTGTTTTTCAAGCTCCATAATTTGGGTTTGAGATTCAACATTATTTTCAAGTTTAATGACTTTAATTTTATATTCATCAATAGTTCTTGATAGAGAGTTAATAGTAGCATCTTTCTCAGCAATGCTTTTGAAAGAATCAGTCAATCTTTCATTTACTTCAGCTAATTCTTTTTTCTTGTAGTCCATTAACTGTTCTGCAAAATATTCTTTAATTTCTTCAAGAGAATTGTTGACGTAATCTAACTCATAGATTCTGTCTTCCTGGTTTTTAATAAGAATATCTTTTTCTTCAATTTGTTTTTTCAAAAGATTGATTTCATCTTCTGCTTTGAATTTAATAACAGATACTTCTTTTTCCTTATCAATAATGTCTTTTTCCAATTCTTTAATTCTGTGTGGAGTGTTATCCTTTGCCCTTTCCACTTCAAACTCAGTTATATCATATTTTAACTGATTGATTTCTAATAGACAAGAACGAATTAAAGATTGTAAAGTACTTTTTTCTACATCCATTCCTAATTCCATTTTATCCCTTAGTTTAAACTTTATCCTAATATCGGCTTCAAATCATTAACCCTTTACTAATTTGAGAATTCCGATATATAGTACAATATAATTCCCTAACATAAATTATAAATTTTATACTATTTAAATTAAACCCTTAAATTAACTTAAAAATCAAAATAAAACCTATGGGAAAATTAAAAGGGAAAATAGAAAATTTAAAAAAAAATAAATAAGAAAAAGTGATAAAATTAAAGTATTTTATCATTAATTAATTCTGCATTCAATATGGATGCTCCAGCAGCACCACGGATGGTATTATGTCCAACAAGAACATATTTGAAACTGTTATCAAATGCTTGGTCTTTTCTTAATCTACCAACAGTAACAGCCATACCATTACCTGCATTTCTATCCATACGAGGTTGTGGTCTGTTGTCTTCTTCTTTGACAATTACTGGGTTTTCAGGAGCAGAGAATAAATTTAATTTTTGAGGCAATGCTTTGAAGTTTGCCATTTTGTCTTTAACATCAGCAATGTCAAAGTCATCATCCAACTCTACGAAAACTGCTTCTGTATGACCATCAATAACAGGTACTCTGTGACATGATGCGCTTAATTTGAAATCAGCATTGGATACAGTATTACCATCATATGAACCTAACAAATGAAGGGTTTCGCTTTCCATCTTTTCTTCTTCGTTTCCAATGTAAGGAACAAGGTTGTCGACAATAGCCATAGATGGAACACCATTGTATCCTGCACCAGATACTGCCTGCATAGTTGATACTCTGATTGATTTTACATTGAAGTTATCAACAATAGGTTTTAATGTTAAAGTTAATGCAATAGTGGAACAGTTTGGATTGGTTACAATAAATCCGTCCCAGTCATTTTCTTTTTGTTGAGCATCAATCATATCTAAGTATTCAGGATTGACTTCAGGAATTACCAATGGAATGTTTTTCTTCATCCGGTGTGCACTAGCATTACTTGCAACAACATAATCTTTAGCAAAGTCTTTTTCAACTTTTGCTGCAAATTCGGTTGGAAGAGATGAAAATACAATATCTACATCATTATCCATAGCTTCAGGATTAGTTTCACAAACTACAATGTCTTTTACAGATTCAGGCATTTCACTGTCTAAATACCAAGTGGTAGCATCTTCGTATCTTTTTCCAGCAGAACGGGAAGAAGCTGCCAATGCAGTAATTTCAAAGTCAGGGTGATTTTCCAAAAGTTGAATGAACCTTTGACCTACCATCCCAGTTGCACCGAGTACACCTACGTTTACCATAAAATTCACCTATTCTAAACCTAAAACATCGTTCATACTACTTACTACACCTTTTTGTGCATCAGGAACGTATCTAATAGCTCTGATTACACCTGCAATAAATACTTCTCTAGTATGAGCTTGGTGTTTTACTTCAATTCTTTCACCATCACCGACAAACATTACAGTGTGGTCTCCAACAATATCTCCACCACGAACAGCGTGAACACCTATTTCTTCAGGAGTTCTTTTACCAACCATTCCTTTTCTTCCAAATACCCCAACTTCTTCAGGATCTCTTTCGAGTGCATCTGCAATTACTTCAAATGCAGTCATAGCAGTTCCGGAAGGAGAGTCTTTTTTCTGGTTGTGGTGTGCTTCAATAATTTCAATATCAAAATCATATAATAAAGGAGCTAATTTTTTTAATGTGTTGAAAAATACATTTACTCCAATGGACATGTTAGATGAAATAACTGCTCCAACTTTGTTTTCTTCTACGTTTTTAATGTTTGAAGCCATTTGTTCATCAGTAAAACCAGTAGTACCAACAACAACGTTTACTCCACATGCAGTAGCTGTTTTAATTGTTTCTACAGCTGCATGAGCGATAGTGAAGTCAACTAATACATCTGCACCAGATTCTTTTAAGGTTTCTTCTAATTTTTCTGATCCAACGATTTTAACACCAAGTTCTCCAATACCTGCTTGAATACCAGCATCATTACCTGCAAGAGGAGTATTAGGTATCTCAATAGCTGCTACTACTTCCATGTCTTCTTGTTCTGTTATTTTTTTAATAATACCGGAGCCCATTCTTCCAGCAGCTCCAGTTACTGCTACTTTAATCATAATATTACCAACTTAAATTAAATTAGAATCTTTTAATGCTTTTTTAAGAATTTCTAAAGTATCATCATTCATATCACATAATGGTTCTCTTAAAGGTCCGGAAGGAAGGCCCATTAAGTTCATTGCGGTTTTTACAGGCACAGGATTAGTTTCTACGAAAAGTGCTCTTATTAAGTCTAACATTTCATAGTGAAGTTCCAATGCTCTTGTATAATCATCATTTAATATGCTGTCAACCATTAAAACCATTCTTTTTGCATCAATATTTGCAGATGCACTGATTACACCGGTTCCTCCAACAGCCATAATAGGTAATGTCAATGAATCTTCACCGGAGAGAATATTGAAGTCATCTTCTAAGCCTTCGCGGGAAAGTGCTTTGTAAATATCAGATATTTTATCTACACTACCACTTGCTTCTTTAATAGCATCAATACCATCGATTTTAGCTAATTCGACAGCAGTTTCTACGCTAATATCGCATCCAGTACGTGACGGAACATTATAAGCAATGATTGGAAGATCGCAAGCTTCTGCAATAGAACCATAATGCTTTACTAAAGCATGTTGTTGTGGTTTATTGTAGTATGGAGTAATTAATAAAGCTGCATCAGCACCAGCATCATAAGCAAATTTGGTAAGAGATAATGCTTCTGATGTTGAGTTACTTCCAGTTCCAGCAATGGTTTCAACTCTACCATCAACTTCATCTACTAAAACATCAATAACCTTGTGATGTTCTTCATGATCCATTGTAGCGGATTCACCAGTAGTTCCTGCACCAACTAAACCATTTACACCTTGATCAATCAAATAATTAATATTGGATCTGAAACCTTCTTCATCAAAAGTCCCTTCTTTTGTAAATGGAGTGACCATAGCAACATATGTTCCTTCAAAATTCATTCTAAAACCTCTGTAATTAATTTATGTGCTTTTTCACCATCTTCCCAGTCAACAAACAATACAACAGCAGTTTGTGAGGAAGTGATTTCTAGAATATTAATATTATTTTTCCTGAGTGGTTCTGTAATATCAGATATAATACCTGGAGTTTCAATAATATCTGGACTGACAAAAGTTATCATTGCAGTATCTCTTCCAAGAGATAAAGAACTTAAGACGTCAGTTTCAATAACTAATTGATGTAATAAAAGATATGCTTTATTGGAGTCAGCTTTGTTTACAAATACTGTAATTGAATTTTGACCAGCAGACATACCTAAAATGTTAATACCATCATTAGCAAGAGCTGTGGTTAATTTAGCCATTAAACCTACTTTTTTAAGCATGGCTTCTCCAACAATAGCGATAAGTGAAATAGGATCTTTATAAAGGGTGACACATTTTAGCATTTCTCCTTCAAAAGGTCCTAAAATTGAAGTACCCTTTGAAGTTAAGTCCCCATTAGCGAAATTGATAATTTTAGCGCTGATTAATGGGTCTTTATATTTTAATGCATGAGGATGTAAGACCTGTGCTCCATGAGTAGCTAAATCTCTTAATTCCTCAACAGAAATTGCATCTAAAAGTTCAGCACCTTCTATTTTGTTAGGGTCAGTTGACATTACACCATCAACATCAGTAACAATTATAACTTCATTTGCATCTAAGCAGTGTCCCATTAAAAATGCTGTAACATCACTTCCACCTCTTCCTAAGGTGGTGATTTCACCAGCAGGTCCTTTTCCTAAAAATCCACAAATAACTGGAATAACACCCTGATTTACAAGTTCTTTAATACCTTCAGCATTTTTATTAGTTGCATTTAAATCTATTTTAGCTTCTAAAGAGTTAGAATCAGTTATAATTGGCCATAATTCATTATATGGATCAATGAATTCAGACTTCACACCTAAAGATTCAATAGTTGCTGAGAATAATCTAGCACTAGTTAATTCACCCATAGCCATGATTTCTGCCTTTTGCTTGTTAGTTAAACTAGAACCAATAGCATCATTAGATAATCCAATGAGCTCATCAGTAGTCTTGTTAACAGCAGAAACTACAACTACTACCTGACTGCCTTTCATATACTCATTTACAACGGACTGCGCCGCTTTTTTAATTCTGGAACCATCTCCAACCGATGTTCCTCCAAATTTTACTACCATTAAATCCATTAAGTTCACCTATTTCTTAAAAATTCATTGAAATCTTGTTAGTCAATTAAACAAAATATTCATATATATTTTTATCTGACCATATTAATAAACTTTATAAAAACCGTCAAATAAGACTTTAAAAGTTAAATATCAATATACTAAAAAAAGTTTAAAATTAAAAATAATTAAATAAAAAAAGAGTAATAGAAAATATGAAAAAAAGCTTATTCTCTGGTTTGTTCTAACCTTACAAGCCTAGTTACATATCCTGCAATTTTATTTCTTAAATGTTTAGTACTTACTGTAGAGTATTCTTGTACTAATTTTTTGTTTTGTTCAAAATCAGTAGTAAAAACACCTTTGTGAGTTTCAATAAGTTCTTTTGCTAAACGTTTAACAAATGAAGTTCTAATATTTCCCATCAACATTCCTCCTTATAATTTCATTTTGCGCATTTTTATTTAAAATAGTCAACATATCTACTATTTGATTAATAATATCAACATCAAGACCTTTTTCTTCAGCCAAACCTCTAACTTTTGTATGGACAACCTTTTCTCTAGATTCATCAAAGATTGGCATTTCCAAATATTCTTTGCAACTAGCTATGTCCCTAGCAAAAGCGGTTCTCTGAGAGATTAAATCAAATATTTGATTATCGATTTCATCAATAGATTTCCTTGACTTAGTTAGAAGTTCTTCGGCTTCTTTCTTATCATTAAAAGATTTAATTTCATAACTCCCATTCAAAAAAATCACCAAATTGATAATAATGATAATAATATAATTTATTATTATCATAGTATATAAACTATATGATTAAACCATGAAAATAGTCATCTATAAATATTATTTTAATATATTACAGCCCACATTATCAACTTTGGTTTCAATTACTCTACCTTCGTATTTATCCCATACAGATTTAATATCATCAATTGAATCATCACTGGCAACAGCAACAAAAGAAGAACCTGTTCCAGATAACCCTGAAGCAATAGCTCCTGCTTCAAGAGCATCAATAGCTATTGATGAGTTAAATCCTAAAGTTGCAGAGTAAATTAATCCATTTAAATTCAATGCTTTGAAATAATCCTTGTTTTTAGCAAAATCAAAAGCAGTTTCAACCAATGGTGCAAGTAATTTCATTCTATCAGGATTTGAATCACCAGATTTTGAATAGAAATTAGGCATATATACCAATACAGGATAATCATCCATTTTTTCTTTAATAATAAACTCTCTGTTTTTATTGTCTGTTACAACAACACCTCCAAAGTATGAAGCTGTTGCATCATCAAATGAACCTGTAATTGTAACTCCGGCTTCCAGAGAGGCATCAATCGCCATATTAATTATCTGCATATCATCAAGAGGTTTTAAGTCAAATTCCTCCGATACAATTGATGAGACTGCTTTAACAATTGCATTGGATGAAGCACTGCTGCTTGATAATCCTGAAGCCATTGGTAAGTTTGATTCTGTTTTTAAATCAACGCCAAAATCAACACTACCAATATCATAGTGATTGAAAACCTTTTGAACACATAATTGCATTAGTCCAACATCAGCACCAACATCATTTGCGCAAGAAATACCTTCACTTGTTGTTTTTGCCCTGCATTTTATATCTAAACCAATACCGAATGCAGAACCAAAACCAGTTGCAATAGCATTGATTATTGTTGCAGAACCAGGTGATCTAACTGTTTGTTTCATTTTTTAACCTCATCATATGGAATTTCCACTTCAGAAAAGTCCATTGCTCTAGCACGTGCATTAAGTGCCAATGAAGATCTTAACTCCTCATCATCAATAACAGTATCAATTGCTTTAGCTATTGAAGCCACTTTATTTGGATCTACAAGTAAACCAACATTTTCGTTGATAATTTCAGTAATTCCACCTACATTACTTCCAATAACTGGTTTTCCACATGCTAATGCTTCAATTAAAACCAAACCGAAACTTTCTGAAAATGATGGTAAAATCAAAACATCACAGCTTGGAATAATATCTGCAACATCATTTCTAGAACCTGTAAATATTACATCATGAATATTTTCATCTTCAACTTTCTTTTTTAATTTCTTGAATAGTGGTCCATCTCCAACAACTACCAAATAATAGTCGCTTTTGGATACTTTTTTAGCTTCCAAAAGAGAATCTACATTTTTCCTTTTGATTAAATTACCTACAAAAAGAACAATTGGTTTGTCTTCAAGATTATTGTCCTTTTTAAAGGTTGAATTTGTTTTAGATGAAAATTTATTAACATCAACGGAATTCCAGGAGAGTTTGGTTTTATCTGAAATTCCTTTAACTCCAGTTGCAATGATTTCATGTTTTAGTGCATTACTAACAACAAAAACACCATCAGCATCATTTAATACCTTTTTAACTGGTGATCTCATAACTGGCTGTTTTTTATATAATTCAAACATGTCAGAACCATGTGCAGTAACATATGTTTTAATTCCATGTTTTTTTCCAACTTCAACTGCAGCTGCACCTGCTGGGAATAAATAATGTCCATGAATAATATCAATGTCTTCTTTTTCTATAAGCTCTTCTAATGCCTTTTTTGCATTCATTTTAAACATTAAACCTCTAACACCAGGAATATTAAGTCCTTTGGTTCCAATAACATGAATTCCATCAATATCCTCAATATCTTTATGAGGATAAGTAATCACATAGACTTCATGACCCTCTTCAACCAATTTTTTTGATAAACTGTGAATATGAACGCCCACACCCCCAACATGAGGTGGAAACTGGCCTACCATAGCTATTTTCATAAAAATAAAACTCCATTAATTAGTAATTAATATTATATAATGATATTATCACTTAAATAAATATCATCAAAGATTAAATTTAAAAATTTAAAAAAAATAAAAATAGATGTTGTATTAACAACAATACAACAATTAATCCATTTCTTCAAGTTCTTTTTGCAAATCTGCAATTTGTATTTCCTTAAAAAACCTTTTGAATTTTCCAGTTTCAATAAGGAAAGCTGAAACTTCAAGAGCATCACGATAAGTATACTCTGAATTCTTAATAACATTCTTTTTATATTCATCCATATAGGATGAAGTATTATTTTTATTTACCATAGTTAATACCAACTAAATTAATAATTAATCTAATATCCCTATTAATTTAATCATATATAATTTTTTGGTATTCCAAAATAATACTTAAATATTAATCAGATAATGGGAATCTTATTTTGAAGTGCATTCCATTATCACTATAAACTTCATAAGACCCATTAAGTTGACTTACCAATGAACGAATGATAACCCATCCCAATCCAGTGGATTTTTCAGGATCAAAATTACTAGCCAAACCAGTACCATTATCAAAGTAATGGAATTCAGCATAATCATCCTTACGAGTAACAGTTAACCCAATATTTTTAGAATAATCCTTACTAAAGCCTGCAAATGCATATTTTAATGTATTAATGACCAGTTCATTTATGATTAATGTCAACGGTACAAGTTCATCATTTGACAATTTGAAATCATCATAACATATGAATTTTAAATTAAAGCTTTCATAGTCATGTTTATAGAAACTTTCAGAAGCTTTTGCAAACTTGTCAAAGTATTCTGAAATATTCATTTCCTTAAAGTTACTTATTTTATACAGGTTTTCATGGAAAACAACAAATGATGAAATTCTCTTTTTAGTTACATTAAGAATTTCTTCATAATCATCAGAGAACTTTTCTTCCAAGGATATGAATCTAAGTAAAAGATTAAGGTTGTTTTTGATTCTGTGGTGAGAATCTTTCATAAGAATTGTTTTTTCTTCATTTGCCTTAATCAAAGATTCACGCATCAAATACTCTTCAGTTATATCTCTTGCATAACAGCTTTTTTGAACAAGTTCACCTTTACTGTTGTGAACGTTCTTTATATTAATTAAAAGATACTTTATCTTTCCATTTTCAGTAGTGATTTCAATTTCATGATTTCCAAGTAATTCATTAGGACCTAACCTATTCACCTTACTCATAATCAGTTCAACAGTTTCATCATCACATGCATCCATTACAATATTATTATATTCATCATCATCACGAGGTTCCCTTTCAAGAATATCATAAATACTAGAAGACCAATAATATCTGCCCTCATTATCAACATACTGAACAGAAAACTTATTTGAATTTTCAACATCATTTAGAGTATCATGAAGTATTTTTAATTCCTCGTTTTGATCTAGGATTTTTTGCTTTATTCTTACATCTTCAGTAACATCTTTAATGCCTGCAACCCATAGGTTTCTATCACCCACAACTAATCGCTGATAGATTACCCTTAATTTTTGAATATGCCTGTTTGAGGATTTATGTATTCCATAATTCATCAATATTTCTAATCATTAATGAAGAACATTCTTTATAAAAGCAGATATCAAAACTCAAATTATCTCCTCCCAATCTAATTTAATCATTTATAATTATGTTTAGTATAATTAATAAACATTGCATATACACAAAATAAATGATTATAATAACAAAGAAAAAATGAATATTTTAAAAATAAAATAAAAAATAGGATTTAAAAAAAGTATTATTCACCTTGAGGAAGGCTCTGCATAAGAATGAAAAACTGTTCAGCATCGCCAGTTGAGAAATAATTAAACCAAGCCTCAAGAGTTTCAGTTTTGAAAACACCAAGTTTTTCAATTATTTGTTTTGCCCATAAAAGACTTGCAGTTGGTGCTGCAGTAATCAAGTTACCATCACAAACTGAAGGTTCATCAACATAGAAATCTTTTCCTTTGTATGTTGGACAAAACATTTCAAGAAATCCTTCACCATTACTTGTATGAGGCCTGTTGTCTAAAATTCCTGCATGAGCAAGAGCAACTGTTGCACCGCAGATTGCACATACACTACCTTCACAAGAAATCAGTTCATAAGCAGTATTTATAATTTCCAAGTGTTCAGGTTCACTCCACACATCACTACCTGGAAGTAAAAGAACAGAATTCTCATCAATTACACAATCAGGAACAATTGTTAAACCACCCATTGATTTAACAGCTTCTTTTGAAATACCTACTGTTTTAAATGATACTTCAGGAGCATCTTTTTTAAAAAATCTTTTTGAATTAAGCTCAGTAGTAATATGTCCAACTTCCCAGTCTGCCATAGTATCCATTACATAAAGATAAACATTAAACATTATTTTTCCATTTCCATATTGTCATTTAAGTAATTTCCTTGCATATCAACCAAAATAACATCTAAATCCAATTCAAAACGTTGCATACATCTGTCTTTAATTGCCTGGGCGATACTGTTTGATACTTCAACTGAAACTTCAAGTTCGTCTAAAATAGACATCATATCATCAGTTGTTTTTGAATCAAATAACATTTGAAGATGCTTTATATCAACACCACATAATGCTGCATGAGCAACCATTATTTCACGTCTTCCATCTGCAACAGCATGTTTAGTATCAAAAATGCCCCCTGCAACTTTGATTACTTTTCCCATATGGCCAAAGAATGTGAATTCTTTAATTCCTCTTTTTGCTGCTTCTTCAAACATAAATCCTACAAAATTACCTGTTTGAATAATCTGTTCTTTTTTAACATTTAATTTATTTAATGCTAATTTTTCACCAATGTTTCCTGGAACAAAAACCAGATTATCAATATTTGAAGCTATTGCAACATCAATCTGTTTTACTATTGAATTTTTATATGCATCACTTGACATTGATCTTGCTATTCCCGTAGTTCCCAAAATTGAAATTCCATCAATAATGCCTAATTTTGGATTCATGGTTTTTTTAGCTATATTTTTGCCTTCAGGAATAGAAATAGTAACCTTAGCAACTTTACCCTCAGGAATTTTACTAGACAGGTTTTTAATAATCATCTGTCTAGGAATTGGATTAATTGCATAATCTCCAACAGGTATTTGAAGACCTGGTTTTGTAATTAAACCAACACCTTCTCCTCCAGTTATGATTACATTAGATGTTTCATCAGTTTTATCAAATAATTCAACTGTAGAAACAATATCCAAACCTACAGTAACATCAGGATCATTATATGGATTTTTATGAGCCACAGCACATGCACTTTCATCAGAAATTGACTCACATTTATCAATTAGAATATCAAGAGTATTTTTTGGAGTTTCAACTTCAACACATGCAATATCTGAAGTTCCTAAAATTGTATCCAATGCGGCAAGAGAGCATGCAGTTGCAATTGTTCCTGTTGTTATGCCAGTATAATTATCATTTGTCATTTTGATTAAAAAAAAGAATAAAAAAAGAGAGAAATCTATAACATAGATTCTAATTTTTCAATAAGTTCAGATTCCATAGGTGCGCCGATAAAAGCAACTTCACCATCAATTACAACAGTAGGTACTGCCATGATTTGATAATCCATAGCTCTTTGTCTGTTTTCTTCACTTTCATCGATTTTAATGGATTCTACATCAATAGCGTCACCTAATTTGTCTTTTGCACTTTGAGCAGCTTCAATAGCTGCTGGGCAGTGAGGGCAAGAATTAGTTGAAAATACTTCTACTTTAATTACCATAATAAATTCTCCAATATAATCTATAGTCATTCTAACATTAATAATTAGTAATATATAATTGTTACCAATTTTCAATAGATTTCACATGCTCTCTACAAATGTTTAATATAAATAAAAAAAATAGAAATAAATGATTAAAATGGAAAATTTAGATACTGATATTAAAAAAATAATTAATGGCGCATATCCATACATTGAAGACTTCAATCCTGCACAAAAAGCAGTGATTGAATCAGGATATTTAGAGGACAAATCAAACTACATAGTTTCAATACCTACTGCAAGTGGTAAGACTGTTTTAGGAGTATTACCTGCTTTAAAAACCATATTAGATGGTGGAAAAGCAGTTTATGCAGCACCACTTCTTTCAATTCAAAATGAAAAGGTAAAAGAATTCAAAGCATTTGAAGAATATGGAATCAATGTAGGAAAACATCCATCTAGCGCAGATTTATCAGTTATGGTTTTCGAGTCATTTGACGCACTTACTAGATTTTCCTGGAATGTATTGCGCGATGTAGATACTTTAATTATTGATGAATTCCATATGATTGGAGAATATTCAAGAGGACCAACACTTGAAGCAGCTATTACAAGAGCTAAAATAATAAATCCAAGTATGAGAATCATTGCACTTTCTGCTACTCTAAAAAATATTGGAGAAATCGAAGGTTGGCTTGAAGGAACCTGTATAGAGCATGATTACAGACCAGTACCATTGCACAAGGAAGTATTGGATTGTGAAATGTTTAATACAAAAAACAAAAACGATGTAATCGTTAAAGTTGTTGAAAAAGCAATGGCTGAAGAAACACAGGCATTAGCATTTGTTTCAACCAGAAGATTTACAGAAAGCCTAGCTACATATGTTGCTAAAAAGATCAACAAGAAACTTTCAAAAGAACAAAAAGAAAGATTTAAAGAAGTTTCTGAAAAATTATTGGACGTTCCTAAAAAGAAAGGATCTCTTCCAACAACTACCTGTTTAAAATTGGCAGAATCTGTTGAAAAAGGTGTTGCATTCCACCACGCAGGTCTTTTCAATGAACAAAAAGAAATTATTGAAGATGAATTTAGAAATGGTAACATCTTAATGATTACTGCAACACCAAGTTTAATGTATGGTGTTAATTTGCCTTCAAAAACTGTTGTAATCAGAGACCACACCCGTTGGACAAGCAATGGACCTCAGCCAATACCTGTTTTTGATTATGAACAGATGTCTGGAAGAGCAGGTAGACCACAGTATGATGATGTAGGTTATTCATATTTAATTGCTAAATCTATGGATGAGTCTCAAAACCTTGAAGAATATTACATTGAAGGTGAAATCGAACAAACTAATTCTAAATTAGTTGACAACAAAGATGCAATCTACAAACAGATTATTGCACAAATTGCTTCATCACTTTCAAAAAATCTTGATGAACTTACTGACTTTTTTGGAAAAACACTCTACGGATATCAGATGAGCAACAATCCGTCAATGGCATTTTTTGCAGCAGACAGCTTAGCATATGAACTTGAAACTGCATTAAGCTTCCTTCTTCAAAACGGAATTATAAGAGCAACTCCAGAAGGACTTAAAACTACTGATTTTGGTAACTTAATTGCTAAATCCAATTATGCAGTTGAAACTGCTGTTAAAATCAAGGAATATGTATCAGATATGAAGGAAATTAATGTTGAAGAGTTTATTTATGCATTATCTGAAACTCCTGATTTACCATTGATTAGCTTTAAAGGCAGAAAATCAAAAGATCCAGTTCATGAAAAATTATCTGAATGCGGACTGTTTGCAGTAGATATTGGAAATCCTGAAGCTACAACCGTTTCTTTAATTGAATGGATTGATGAGAGAAACGAATATGAAATTGAAAACAAATACAATGTATACTCTGCTTCAACCAGAAGATCAGCATACGAGGCATCACGTCTTGTTAAATTTGCAAAAAATACCTGTGAAGTTTTAGGTGATTATTCTAACTTAAAAGAATTCGATATTTTATCTGCAAGATTATACTATGGAGTTAAAGAAGATATTATTCCATTAGTAATCGGAGTCAAAAGACTTGGAAGAAAAAGAGCTAGAAATCTTGTAAATATATTTGGAAATGATTTAAGTAATATTTCTGAAAATGAGTTGCAAAAAGTTGACGGAATTGGTCCTAAACTTGCACAAAAAATAAGTATGTTTACAAAAAATTAAAATGATGGAGTTAACCTCCACCATTACCAGCATCACTGGACAATTCAAGTTCTTCGAAGCTTGCAGCTTGTTCTTTTAGATCATCAACATCTAATTCTTTTCCAGCGCCCCAAGAACTTTTTTTAATGTCTTTTTCATCCAATAATTCTGTATGATTTGACAAATACCATAAGCCAGTTTTGTCTATTCTGACCCAACCGACATCATCAATTGTCTTTTTATCAACAACTTGGCCAATGGTTCCAGTGTCAACATATCTGACATGTTCATTTAAGGAAATTTCAATTCCTCTTGCGTCTAAAACCATTTTAAAACCCTATGATACCTATTCATCGTCGATTTCAACTTCAACAGTTTCAGCATCGACTTCTTCAACTTCTTCTTTTGGAATCTCTTTGTTTAAGATAACGTAAGCACCAATAGTTGCAATGTCATCAAAACTGATAACAAGTTCATCTTTGGAGAAGAGGTTTTTTTGTAAGGTTAAAGTAATTTCGTCCATTTTACCAGTAGCTGGGTCAAATTCGACGTTACTTACTTTTCCGACTTCATATGCATTTTTATCTAAAACAATAGTTCCTAAAAAATCTTTGATTTGCATAGTTATCACCCATATTTTTATGTTTAAGTATTAAAGCATTATAATATTTAAATATAACCATATCAATAAATTTAAATATTAAATGTCGAGGTAAAATAATGGAAAAAGCATGCCGAATTATAATCAATGATATTATTAATGGCAAAATATCCACAAGACGCGATCTTGAAGTTGAAAAAAGACAACTTTGCCGTGATTTAAAATTATCAAGATTCATGAGTAATGCTGACATTTTGGAATTTGCAAAGCCTGAAGAAAAGGAAATTGTCTCAGGAATTCTTAAAAAAAAGCCAACAAGAACAATGTCAGGTGTTGCGATTGTTGCTGTGATGTGTCATCCGCACAAATGCCCTCATGGAAGATGTTTCTACTGTCCTGAAAGTGATATTGCACCTCCAAGTTATACTGGTGAAGAGCCTGCTGCACTTAGAGGAAGAATGTATGAATTCCATCCATATATTCAATGTTTCAACAGATTAAAACAACTAAAAAAGATTGGCCACCCAATAGACAAAGTTGAATTAATTATTATGGGAGGAACATTCCCTTCAAGAGATTTATGCTATCAGGAATGGTTTGTATCACAATGTCTCAAAGCAATGACTGATTTTGGTTTAATAATTGAAAATAAACCAACAAACTATGAATATAATCTTGATTATGATGAGATAAGATCCTTTGAAGAAGGTGTTTTAAAAACATACTCTCCTAATGACTATGTTTTAATAGATGATGTTCAAAAGGCTAATGAAAATTCAAAGGTAAGATGTGTTGGAATGACCTTTGAAACACGCCCAGATTACTGTAAAAAAGACCATATCAACAGAATGCTTGATTTTGGTGTTACACGTGTTGAACTTGGCGTTCAGACATTATCCGATGAGTTATATACTAAAATAAAAAGAGGACACAAAATAGCTGACGTTATTGAGTCCAATCAGCTTTTAAGAGATTCTGCAATTAAAGTAGCAATGCATATGATGCCAGGATTATTTGCAGATGAAAAACAGGACTTGAAAATGTTTAAACAGTTATTTAGTGATGAAAACTTCAAGCCAGACATGCTAAAAATCTACCCATGTCTTGTTACTAAAGGAAGCGAACTTTATGATTTATGGGAAAATGGCGAGTATGCACCATATACTGACGAAGAAGCTGTTGAACTCATAGTTAAAATCAAAAAGATTCTTCCAAAATGGGTTAGAACCATGCGTATTCAAAGAGATATTCCATCCACATTAATTGAAGCAGGAGTTAAAAAATCCAATTTAGGAGAGCTTGTATACAACAGACTCGATGAAGAACACATTAACTGTCAGTGTATACGCTGCCGTGAGATTGGACACAAAAAAACAACTCAGGCATACGGATTGGAAGACTTTGAGCTATTTAATGAAAGTTACACCGCATGTGGTGGAGTAGAAAACTTCCTTTCTATTGAAGATTACAATGAAGAAAGTATTGCAGGATTTTTAAGATTACGTTTCCCATCCAAAAATCATTTTAGAGAAGAAATTAGTGATAAAACAGCACTTGTTCGTGAATTGCATGTTTATGGAAATATGATCCAGATTGGAAATAAAAATCCAAAAATCGGTCAGCACACCGGATTTGGAGAAAGACTTCTTATTGAAGCTGAGAATTTAGCTATTGACAATGGAAAAGAAGAAATTGCAATCATAAGTGGAATTGGAAGTAGAAATTACTACCGTAAATTTGGCTATGAAAAAGTTGGTCCATATATGGTTAAAAAAATCATTTAAATACAAATATTTAAATATAATGTTCGTATATATACTAACTAATTGTAGGGTGATATTATGGCATACAATATAAAAAATTCAAAAGAATTAGCAAGCTTAATAAATTACACTAATTTAAACAACATAATTACTGAAAGTGAAATGAAGGAATTTCTTAACAAAGCAAAAGAAATGAACTTCAATTCTGTTGTTGTTTCACCTACTTATGTTAGCTTAGCAAAAGAAATCCTCGAAGGCACTGATATAAAAGTTGGAAGTGTAATCGGATTCCCGTTAGGTTTTGAAGACACAGAAAGTAAAATTGCATCAGCTAAATCATTAAACGAAAAAGGCGTAGATGAATTTGAAGTTGTTCTTAACATAAGCTATCTGAAGGATGAAAAATATGACCTTCTTGAAAATGAAATCAGACAAATAAAAGAAGTCATTGGAGATAAAATTTTAAAAGTTGTAATTGAAACAAAAGCATTAGAAGACTATGAAAAGGCAAATGCTGCAAAAGTAGCTGAAAATTCTGGAGCAGATTATGTAAAAACTGCAACAGGATTTGTATCTCCAAATCATATCTTCGAAAACGTTAATGACATAAACATTATCCAAAAATATGCTCCTAAAATTAAAATTGAAATCTTTGGCGGAATTACAAACTACAAATTCGCTAACCAAATCTTAACTGGTGGAGCAGACATTATTGGCAGTGATCAAGGATACGAAATTGTCAAAAGATACAAAGATTTAAGAGAAAACACCCAAGTAACACCAAAACCTATTACTTTATAGGTTTAAAAAAAACCATCACCTTTTTTTAATATTTACCATAACTTATTTTTTAAAATAGCCTATTAAAACGAAATTATTTAAAAAAAATAGCTATTAAGTAATCTATAAAATGAAAATGTCTAAAAAAATAGTTATAAAAAGTAATGCCATGGGCCGGACTTGAACCAGCGACATCTAGATCTTCAGTCTAGCGTTCTCCCATCTGAACTACCATGGCATATGGACCGAACGAGATTCGAACTCGTGATCTCCTCCACGTCAAAGAGGAATCATACCCCTAGACCACCGGTCCTACACACATCATACTATACTCTGTTAAAAGCAATATATAAATGTTTTGCTTTTTGTAGGACAAGTAGTAAAAATTTTAAAAATAAAAAAAATTGACCAGAAAAATGGCCAATAGATTTTATTAAAAAAGCTCATTAAAAATAACAATTAGTAAATCTATTTGATTGCTAATTTGATATCTTCAGCTTTTACAGTTTTTCTACCAGCGTGGCGTGCGAAATTTACAGCTTTTTGTGCAATTTCGTTACCTTTTTCTTCTAATGCTTCAGCTAATGCAATTTTTGCATCATCACTAATTCTTTGTGCGCCAGCATTTTTTAAGATACGACCGACTGGTGCGATTGGTAATTCACTCATAATGACACCTCCAATTAAAAGATAGTACACAATACTATATAAAGGTATCGGTAATAATGCTTATTTATCGGCTAAATTATAACTTATCACCTATTAGAATAGACTTTTAAATTTAGGAAATAATTATCGGTACTATAAAAAAAATAAGGAAAAAATTAACACTAATATAAAAAATAAGATAAATAAAAAAATTTTAATTTATCAATTCACTTCTAAGATAAGTGGCAGTTGCCTGAGTTATTTTCACATCGACAAAAGATCCTAACTCAGCTTCATCAACAATAACTGGAATATATGAGTCGGTTTTTGCTATAAATCCACCTTTGGAACCTTTTTCAATAACTAAAACTTTTTGGCAAGAACCAACTAATTCTTTATTTTCATCTTCAGTTATTTGTGATTTAATCTCAGATAATAATTTTGATCTTTTTTTCATAACTGCATGAGGGATTTCCTTAAGTGATGAAGAAATTGCACCTTCCCTGTGCTGATATTTTGACAAGTGAATCAAACTAGGTTTTATTTCTTCAAGAAGTTTGACTGTTGCATCAAAATCATCATCATCTTCTGTTGGATATCCTACAATAATATCAACAGCCAAAGTCAAATCTGGAATCTCAGTTTTGAATTTTGATACAATATCAAGGTACTGTTCAACAGTGTGACCTCTTCTCATGTCAGATAAAACTTTGTCACTTCCACTTTGAATAGGTAAATGAATGAAATTATATACCTTAGGATGTTTCATTGCATCAATTATCTCATCAACATCATTTAAAATGTTTTTAGGATGCATCATTCCAACACGAACTCTAAAGTCACCATCTAAATTAGCCACTTCTTTGATTAAATCAGATAGTTTTTCTCCACTGTCACGGCCAAATGCTGCAGTATCCTGAGCAGTGAGTTGAATTTCACAAGCACCATTTTCAATAGCTCTTTTAGCTTCAGCCTTAATATCTTCAATAGGATAACTATTTAAAGGTCCACGAGCAAAACGAGTACAACAGAAAGTGCATGCACCTAAACAGCCTTCACAGATTTGAATAATATGAATTAAACTGTCATCCATTACTTTAGGAACATTGACTTTGGACTCTTTTGAAAATCCAACTTCACGAACAACATCTCCACAGTAAGTTGCTTCAACAACATCAAATGATTTGTTTAACTGATGAGGTCCAATCCATGAAGCTTCAGGAGCAACTTTATTAAGCTTTTCTGGATCAATTTCAACCATACATCCACCGACAATAATCTTTTTGTCAGGAAAATCTTTTTGAAGCTTTTGAATTCTGTATGTGACCTTGTTTTCAGTAGGAAGTTTAACATAACAGGTATTTACAATAACTACATCTGCCTCTTCAATTGAATCGACAAGATCAATACCGTTTTCTTTTAAGTTTCCTGCAATAATCTGACCATCGGCCTTGTTGAATGTGCAGCCATAAGATTCAATATAAACTTTCATTTTACTTCCACACTAGGATGATTTTTTGGTTTTCTTGAAAATATCTTTAGTCAAGTCATAATCAAAGTTGTTGAATCTGACAGGTTTAGAGTATACTCTTTTAATAACTCCTGCTTTTGCAAAACCAGAGGTTAATTTTCTGTCTTTGGTTTTGATAACGTGAACTTTAACAATATGTTTGTCAATTTTTACAACATCACCAGGAGCAATTTCAAAGTCCCTATCCAAATCAATTTTATATGAATCAACTTCACCATGTAAATCTACTGAAAATCCGATACGAGCAGGAATTTCTGTTGAATTAGCCCAGATAGTATTAATGTCAGCGATTTTTGATTTGTTGACTCTTTTATCTCCAACTTCAATACTGGTTACTTCAACCTGACCAAATTCAGAAAGCAACACATCTCCGCTTTTCAATTCGTCACCAGGTAACAAATCGATAGTGGTTTTGTGGGATTTGCCCTGTTCTGAGATGATTAATCTGTAGGTTTCAGGTTTTATGTTTGCTGAAAACATATCTCTAAAGACATGACTACATTCTTCACATCTTAATAAATATTCTTCTATGAGTTTTTTCTTGGATGATTTTTGTTTTGAATTTAAAATTTCAATTTCATCAGAACCACAAATTGGACATTCCATTGTTACACCCCTTATTCAGATTCCTTCATATGGTGATTTACTAATCCACCGTCTTCTAAAATACTTAACATGAAATCTTTGAATGGTTCAAAGGTTTCACTTTCTCCAGTTGTTTCATTAATTATTGTACCTTCAGACAAGTCAATGCTTATAACATCCCCGTCTTTAGCTTCAATATCACTAATAATTACAGGTAAACCTATATTAATTGAATTTCTATAGAAAATTCTTGCAAATGATTTTGCAATGATTGCACTTACACCTGCTGCTTGAATAGCTACTGGTGCTTGTTCTCTTGATGAACCGCAACCAAAATTTTCATCAGCTACTATAATATCTCCTTGTTGAACATTCTTTGTGAAATCTGGCCTTTCTCCTTCCAATACATGTTCAGCCAAATCTTTTGGATTGAATGTTCTTAAATATCTTCCAGGAATAATAATATCAGTATCGATATTTTCCCCGAAAGTCCATGTTTTTCCTTTAATAATATCCATAAATATCACGTAAAATTGAATTAAAAAAATAAGTACTTGGGAATTTACCCAAATACAAAATAAGTTAAGGCGATTGAAAAAAATTAAATTATTCTTCTTTTTTAAAAGGTTTTGCGAATTCTTGCTCAACACTTTGACGATACATTGAATTCATAGTACAGAATGGGATAATTCTACCATCTGGAGTTGCATAATGGATAACACATTTTTTAACTCTGTCTTCATCAAAGTTAAACGGATCCATAAAGTGCATACATGAAATAAGCATTGCATCTTTAGAAAAGTCTCCTAATGCACTGTAAGATCTTTTAGTGAACACATTTAACAAAATCTTTTTAATATCTAAGTGTTCAGGAGTTTTGGAAGTGTGGATTAATTTTGGAATATTTTTAGTAACACTTGCAATAACTTTCTTACGTGCTCCGAATTTACCTTCGCATAACTTATCAGCATATTCATTTAATTTAACAAATAATCCATCAACATCAATGAAATCTGTAATTGGGATTAAGTTATCTTTTCCAGGTCCTTCTGTTTTTTCTCTAAATACATAGGTACCTACACCACAGTGTTGGTGGCAGTTTAAGTTAACTTTAGGATTTTCTTCGCCGTCAAGAGCAGAAATGAATCTTGCAACTGGTTCAACAGCTGACGGAGGATAGAAATCATTAGCTTTAACCTGACCGTTGGTTTGTTCTTCAATAATACCAACAAAGTCGGGAATTGTAATTCTTTGAGCTTCCACTTGATCAGCAGGAGTTCTTCCTGAAAATGACACAGGCTGGAAGTTAACACCATAAATAATGTCATTGTTGTCAAATGCAAACTTGATAATTTCACCGATTTGGTGGTCATTGATTCCTTTAATTAATGTAGGAACAAGAACAACACCTAAACCTGCTTTTCTACAGTTTTCAATAGCTTCCAATTTGAAAGGAAGTAAATCTCTTCCTCTGTTGTTGATATATGGTTCAGGAGTTACGCCATCAAAAGCAAGATATACTGTGTTTAACCCTGCTGCTTTTAATTCTTTAGCCAAGTTTTCTCTTTTAGCTAATCTAATACCGTTAGTAGCTATTTGAACGTGAGTAAAACCTTCTTCTTTTGCCATTTCAACAAGTTCAACTAAATCCTTTCTAACTGTTGGTTCTCCACCAGCATATTGAATAGCAGGAGTTGGATTAGGTTTTAAGTTTCTTAAGTTTTTAAGCATTTGTCTTATTTCATCTTGAGTAGGTTCGTATAAATATCCTGCAACAGCCGCATTTGCAAAACAAACAGGACATCTTAAATTACATCTGTTAGTTACATCAATTAAACCTAAAACAGTTGAAGTTTCATGTTTTGAGCATAATCCGCAGTTACTAGGACAGCTAGCATTATCTTCCACACATGGATTTTCAACAGAACTGTTTGAAGGAATGTAATTATTAGCCCTATTATAAAACTCATCGTCACCCCAGTAAGTGTTAATAAACTCACCATGCTCATCACAGGTTTTTTTGATGAATACTTTGCCATCTTCATCATAAACTTCAGCACTAACAGGTTTACCACACTCTGGGCATAAACTTTTAGTATCTTTAATTTTCAATAAAATCACCTTAATATAATAATCTTATAAATTAATAAGTTAGACTATTATTATATTTAAATGATTGTAATATTTAAACTTAATTAATATATAGTAGTATTAACAAAAGATAAAATTGGAGACAATATAAATGACAATTAATATTCAAATATTGGCAATGACTTGTATTGCAATACTTTATTTTATACTTCCAGCATATTTCTCAAATGGTGCAGGATTAGTATTTGGTGGTGGAACACCAGTAGATTTTGGAAAATCCGATAAAAACGGTAACAGATGGATTGGAGATGGCGTAACCTGGAGAGGTTTAATCGCAGGAACAATCATTGGAACAATAACAGGTATTTTACAAGGATTTTTAGCTCCATACGTAATTGCAAATTTTGGACAATTTATTACAACACCAATCATAACTGACATTCAAAGTGGAATATTAATTGGATTTTTATTAGGTTTTGGAGCATTATTTGGTGATGCAATAGGCAGTTTCTTAAAAAGAAGAGCAAATATTGAACGTGGAAATTCTGCTCCAGTTTTAGATCAACTAGATTTCATAGTCGTTGCATTAATCTTAGTTTCATTAGTTGTAAAAATAGACTTAATGTTTATCATAACCACATGTATACTAACTTTAATTATGCATTTATTAGCAAATACCTGTGCATATTTACTTGGTATAAAAGATGTATGGTACTAATTTTTAAAAAAAGAGATTAAAAGAAGTAAATTCTTTTAATTTAAATATTTATTCATCATTACAGCTGTTCCAACAGCAGGTGCAACAACACATTCTTCATCAGTTAAAATATCTCCCATTGATTTGACATTTAAACCTAAGGATTCTGCTGCTTTTTTATCTAAAATATCTTTTCCAAGACCAGTTGTAACAATTAAATCTAATTCTTGAGTTTCAACAACCTGTTTTAAACCATCAGCAATCTGTTCAACCTGTTTTTTATGAATGTATTTTGACATCTCAACAATATCATCCATACTCAACATTTCCAAATCAGCACAGATTACACGTGCAATTCTCTTAGCACAGTCTGTTTTTGATTTACCTTCTCCGTCAAAGGTATCGCACACATAGTCATCTTGTGTGATTAAATCCAATACAGTGTAGACATCTGCAGTTTGTGCAAATAATTCACTAGCTACACGATATTCTTTTCCGTTTAATTCAACTTTATCAAGAAAACTAGCAAGATTGGTTCTTAAAGTACCAGTATATACCAATTCACCGGTTGCAGATCTGTCAAAGTCAGATTTACCAATTGCACATTCTTTTCCATCTTTAATTGGAATAATATCAGTAGTTGTACTTCCAGTATCAATGAAAATACAGTTATCAGAAATTAAGGTAGCAATTTGAGCTGTTGCAATCCAATTAGCAGCAGCTGCTTTTAGAGGTGTTTTTGTGATTTCTTCTAAAGACAACATTCCGTCAATACCCACATAAGCTATTGGGCAGTCAAATGTGTCTTCACATTTTTTAACAACATCTAAAACTCCGTCTTTTTTGGTATCATATGCATCAACAAGTTCTGCAGTCATTGAAATACCTACAGCATCAATTTCTGAAATTGGACAGATTTTTTCAATTAACTCAACTAAAACATCTGATAAGTCATCGTTGTTACTCCACATTGGAAGATAAGCAAAATCAACTTCAATGTTTTTAATTTCTCCACCATCAAAGTCAATAACTGCTAAATCAGTGTTTGCACCACCTATATCAAATCCTGCTATTTTCATAATTACATTCTCCTAATTTCTAATGAGTCACCAGATTTCTTAAATTCAACTTCACCATCTAAAGAAATCTCTAAATCATCAATACTCATATTATTATCAATTAAATCAATTATTGTTTTACCAATGTTAAAATTAGCTATTTTATTCAAACCAACATAAGGTGTTGTGAATCTGGAGTTGATTTCTAAAAGATAAACTGAGTAAATGTCCTTTTCATCACTGTTTATTAATAAGTCAACACCAACGAAACCTTTCATACCCTCAACAGATTCAACAGCTTTTTTAGCTATTTCAAATGCTTCCTGTTTAAATTCACTTTCGAAAGGCAACATTCCTCCAAGATAAGTTCCTTTATCATTTTTTAATTGAACATATTGTTTGTTTAAGCTTATTGGAACTGCATTGGTACCGTCTGAGATTAAACTAACACTTATATCTGTTCCTTCAATAAATTCCTGAACAATAACTCTTGAACCTGGTTTGAAAATCTTATCTAAATCCAAAGTTAAATCTTCAATTTTTTCAATAACAACTATGTCTTCACAGTCAACACCACTTAACGGTTTTATGATTAATTTAAGTGGAGTGAGTGGATCTTCAGCCTGCCATTTTTCATGCAAGTTTTCAATTGCTCTTTTCCAGTATCCTTTTGGATCTATTTTAAATTTAAATGACCTAGGTTGAGGAATGTCACTTGGAAGAGCTTCGTATGTTTCATATTTATCAGATGCAACTAAACAAGCCTCGGAAGATGAATTATATATTTTTACATCATTTTCTTCAAGGATTTTAGTAATCTTGTAGAGATTGTTATCATTTTCCGCAGAAATGAAAATAGCTTTGTTGAAGTTTCCTGCATTGTCTTTAAGCCATGATACTACATCCTGATTAATTGAAATAGCATTAACGTTATCATAGCCCTCTGCAATATTTTTGTAAGATTCATTGATTACTAAACTGACATCAAATTCTTTTAAATCATCTAAAAGAGAGATAATTAATGCTTCTGCTTCTGATATTATGCATTTGTCATTTTCACCAGATGCAGTGAAATATTCAAATACTAAAATAGAATTATTCTCTTTTGTCATAAGTAAACACCATACCGTTTAAATTAAGGTCATCTGCCGGAAATACCATTTTTTCACCATCATAAACCATGTGAACAAGTGCATTTTCATTTTCTTCAAATTCACTAACTGAAATGTCTTCAGACATTGTCATCATTTTTCTTGAAAATGAATCCATAATATGTTCAGGAGATTCAATATTTAATAGTCCTTTTGAATAATAATCTTCTATTGCATCAACAGTCAATTTTGCAGATTCCCCTTGACCATACGGATTAACAGCATTTCTCATTTTGTTTGCAAACTCTTCATCATCCAAGATTTTGCGAGCATTTTCTAAAATTGCATCCTTATCAGATCCAACGAGAATATTTCCACCTGCAGTTACTGTTTCAGGCCTTTCAGTGTTGTATCTTAAGGTTAAAGCAGGAACATCCAATGTTATTGCTTCTTCTTGAAGACCACCAGAATCTGTTAAGATTAATGTTGAAACAGAAGTTAAGTAAAGGAAATCCAAGTATCCTAACGGTTTTATAATGTGAACATGCTCTAAATTGTTTAATTCTTCAAACAATCCGAATTTTTCCAAAGTGTTTTTAGTTCTTGGATGAATAGGGAAAATAATGTTCATGTCATCCAATTGCTTTAAAGCATCAATAATATTGACTACTCTTTCTTTAACATCAACATTTTCCGCTCTGTGCATTGTTAAAGTTAAAATATTATCCATTTCATCAATATTCAATTCTTTAAGGGACTGTTCACTAATTCCTTTTTCTTTAGCCAATTCCAAATGTCTAAAACATGCATCAACAACAGTGTTTCCTGTTACAAACAAGTTTTTTCTTGAAACTCCTTCAGCTAAAAGATTAATTGCAGATTCAACAGTTGGTACAAAATACATTAAAGAAGATACGTCAGCTACACGACGATTTACCTCTTCAGGCATAGTCATATCAAAAGACCTAAGTCCCGCTTCAACATGACCTATTGGAATATGTAATTTAGACGCTACAAGTGCACCTGCTAAAACTGCATTGGTGTCACCCTGAACTAATACAATATCTGGTTTTTCCTCAAGAAGAACTTCCTCAATACGCTGCATCATCAAACCAGTTTGTTTACCGTGTGTTCCGGAACCAACATGAATATTATAATCTGGAGTTCTGATATCCAAGTCTTTAAAGAAGTTATCAGACATTTCCGCATCATAATGCTGACCTGTGTGTAAAACAATTTGATCAATATCTCTTTTTGAGATTTCATCAATGATAGGAGCCATTTTAATAATCTCAGGCCTGGTTCCTAAAATAGTTGCTATTTTCATAATTATTAATTTATGTCATTAATACTTAAAAAATTTTTTAATTTTTAGGCAAATATAAAATTTAAAAAAAAGATTGGATAAAATTTATTCATCCAAATTATGTAACTCATTTAAGCTTTTTATCATGGATTCTCTTACAGCATATCTTTTTTGTAAATCAGATAAAGAATCAACTAAATCACGCTTAAATCTCTCACATGCATAGTCATCATATCTGAATTTGATTCCATCATATTGAATATCCATTAAAATCAAATAATCAGCTTCCATGACTTTGATATTTGCTCTTGGCTCGCCTTCAGCAGGATTTAATAGCTTTTCTACTTCATCCAAACTCATTTTATCGGTTGCAACATCTACAAATACCCTCATCATTTTTCTTACCATATTCCATAAAAATGATTCTCCATAAATATCAACAAAAATTGGAGATAATGTATCGTGAAGATTTGGGAATTCTTTTTTGTGATAATCAGTTAAATCCGCTTTTGTGATTTTTATATCTTCAATAGTTCTTGTAGTGGTTTTTTGGAATCTTTTAGTGAAGTTAGTGAAATTGTGTGTTCCTTTAAAGACTTCTGCGCATTGTTTTAACTTATCAATATCCAAATCCTGGAAGAGAACATATCGGTATTGCCTCATTTGAGCATACCTTGGTTTAAATGCATATCTAACAGGAGCGCTTGCAAGAATTTGAATATCATCAGGAAGAGAATTATTAATTTCATTTATTCTAACGTCTTTTTCTGACTGAAAACTGATTACATTACCTAAACTGTGAACACCAGCATCAGTTCTGCCAGCTATTCTAAATCTGGACTTTTTTAAATCATCTATGTAATTTAGTTTACGTAAATGGTAAATCAATTCTTCTTCAACAGTCCTTAAATCCGGCTGGCGTTGAAAACCGTGAAAATTAGTTCCAATATATCCTATTTTTAGTGCTGTTCTTTTCATTAATATAATATTTTATAATCAAATAAAATAAATTTTTAGGAAAAAATTAAGCTTTATTAATTTTGATAAGTTTTTTGACAAGATAGTTTGCCCAAAGCATTGTAATATTATTTGAAATTATTTCACCCAATACAATTCCCATCCATGCTCCCCAGACACCATATCCAAGAACAACACCAAATAATACTGCAAAAAGTATTGTAAAACCTGTTTCTCTCATAATTGTTTGAAACATTGCAGTAATTCCTTTTCCAACTCCCTGGAATACATAGGTTGATGCAACTCCAACAGCCATTGTTGGATAATAAAGTACAATCCATGCTAAAAACATTGTAAGTTCACCAGCTATTCTTACACTGCTTGAAGAAGACGCAAATACTGATGCAATATCTCCTGCAAAAACGTTTGTTAGAATAGCTACAATAACTGCAATCACTATTGAGATTTTCATTGCATATCTGTGAGCTATTTGAATATTTTTATAGTTTCTAGCACCATAATTTGCTGCAATAACACTAATTAGTGCTGTTCCAATAGCTAGAAGTGGAGTTGTACCGATTGTTACTATTCTCCAGCCTGTTGAATAAACAGCAACTGAATCAGTAGTTCCGACATATGCAAGAAGAGCAGAAAAAACAGCTGCAAAAAATGCATTGTTTAGAAGCTGAATACTTGCAGGAATTCCTACACGAACAATATCAAGGGAAATATCCTTTTGGAAGTTGAAATTACTTAAATTAGGTTTTAAAAAAGTGTCTTTTTTAACATAAAACCAGAAAAGCAAAATCAAGATGACAAATACAGATGAGATAACTGTAGCTATTGCAGCTCCTTTAACTCCCAAATTTAAAGTATAGATAAAAATTGGATCTAAAATCATATTAATTATTGCAGATGCCCCCATTGCATACATTGGACGAGAAGCATCACCTTCACCTCTAAAAATACCATATAATGCATTAGAACAAATAATAAATACTGATCCAAGAACTATTACAATTCCATAGTCAAGTGCATATGAAATAGTTGCTCCTGCACCCATAATATTCAAGATAGGAGTTAATAACACCCAAAGCAAAACAGTTATGATTAATGAAACAACTATATTAATTAAAATTGAATGAACAGAAGCATTATGTGCTTTTTTAATGTTATTTTCACCAAGGTATTTGGATATTGCAAAAGTAGCACCTGAACCTAATCCATTTCCAAAACCAACTAAAATCATAAATATTGGAGTGAAAAAACCAACACCTGCAAGTGCATCTGCTCCAAGACCAGATACCCAAGCTGCATCAACTAAATTATAAAAACTAGTAATGAACAGTGAAATAATAAGAGGTATTGACATTCTTATTAATGCTCGTTTAGGATTTTCAAGCATCACGTCAAGATTATTCACTGAATCATTTTCTAACATATCTAAATATTAAACATTAATCAAATATAAAATTAATTATCAGAATAGTGAATCTTTCACCATTCCAATTCTAAATGAGTTTAAGATTACAAGCATTGTTAATCCTAAATCTCCAAAACCAACAGACATCATCAAAGTAATGACACCAAGGATTGCAAATATTACACATAACATTTTAACTGCAATAGCAATGGAAATGTCCTGTTTGATAATTCTCATTGTTTTATTGGATAATGAGAACAGATATGGGATTTTTGAGATATCATCCTGCATAAGTGCAATATCTGCTGTTTCAATAGCTACATCAGAACCTGCAGCACCCATTGCAATACCAATATCAGCGCATGCTAAAGCTGGAGCATCATTTACACCATCCCCAACCATTGCAACACTACCGAATTTGTTTCTAATTACTTCAAGGAGATTTAATTTGTCTTCAGGCATTAAATTAGAATAAACATAATCTATTCCAATTTCAGATGCAACACTTTTAGCTGCAATCTTGTTATCTCCTGTAAGCATTATAGTTTGAATATTTTGTTTTTTCAAATCAACAATGATTTCACGTGCATTATCTCTGATTTTATCAGCAACAGTGATAATTGCAAGTAATTTTTCACTATTACCAATAAATACAACTGTTTTACCTTCAGATGCATACTTATTGATTTCATCTCTTGATAAATCAAATGAACTGCCTTCAATTAAGGATTCATTAGCAGCATAATATTGATTTTGCTCAATATTAGCAATAATACCTTTTCCAGGGACATTTTTGAAATCATCAACTTCAACAAGTGAAATATCATTTTCATTTGCATAGTTTACAATAGCCTGAGCTATTGGGTGGGAAGACTTATTTTCGATTGATGCTGCGATTTTTATGATTTCTTCTTTTGAGTAGTTTTCATCTAAAACAACAACATCATTTAAAACCAATTTACCTTCTGTTAAAGTACCAGTTTTATCAAATATCACTGCTTTAACGCCACGCATCTGTTCAATATATGAACTACCTTTAATCAATACACCATTTCTAGTAGCTGAAGTAATAGCAGATACCATTCCTACAGGTGTTGAGATTAAAAATGCACAAGGACATGAAATTACCAAAAGAGAAAGTGCCTTATAAACCCAGTCAGTTAAGTCTTGACCAAAGAATACTGGTGGAATTAAAGCAACACAAAGTGCAGCAACCATCATTATTGGAGTATAGTACTTAGCAATTCTTTCAACCAAAGTTTCGGTTTGGGATTTGTTAACTTGGGAATTTTTAACAAACTCAACAATCTTTGATATGACAGAATCCTTAGCCTGTTTAGAAACCTTAATTTCCAAATACCCATCTTCATTTACAGTACCTGAAAATACTTCATCACCAATTTGCTTTAATACAGGAACACTCTCACCAGTAATAGAAGCTTGATTAATTGATGAAGAACCAAAAATAACTTCCCCGTCCAATGGAACTTTATCACCAGGTTTTACAATGACTACATCACCAATTTTAACATAATCAACATTTCTTATCTCTTCTAAGTCACCTACTTTAACTCTTGCAGTATCAGGAGCCATTTCAACTAATGATTTAATTGAACGTTTAGCACGATGCTCTGCATAATCTTCTAAAAATTCTGCAATAAAGTAAAGGAAAGTTACAGCAGCCCCCTCTTCAGGATGACCAATAATAAAAGATGCAATACAAGCAATAGTTACAAGCATTGCAGGACCAACAGTGTGTTTATTAATCAATGATTTAAATGCTAAAACAGCTATTTCATAACCTGCAAATAGAGCACCAAACATGAAAATTACAGTCACTGCAGTTGGACTAAAAGATAAATATTCCATAATTAAACCAGATACAAAACATAATCCACTTGCAGCAATGATTTGAACTGGCCTATTGTATATTAATGGTTCTCCTTCAGCAAATAATTCTTTATTTTCAGAATCATCACAATCAGAGCAATTACAAAGACTTATATCAACATCATTATGGTCGTGAGAGCAGCATTCATCATGCTCATGTTCATGACTATGAGAATGCTCATGACTATGATCATGAGAACAACAATCATCATGCTCATGTTCATGCTCGTGACTATGATCGTGTTCGTGTTCATGACCATGAGAGTGCTCATGAGCGTGATCATGAGAACAACAATCATCATGCTCATGTTCATGTTCATAAGCATCCAAATCCATATTTTTACGTAAATCTTTTAATAATTGTTTATTATAATGATTGGAATTTGTACATTTAATTTCGTCACAATTTGGATCAAAACATATATAATTATAATGTTTAGGATTAAAACAAGATGTTTGTAGACAATCTGCATCATAACATCTATTTTCCATATTACCACCAATTAAAAATTATTCTAATATATGTTCCAAACCTACTTTGTAAATCATTTCTATATGAAGATCAGTTAGAGAATATCTTGCCATTTTACCTTCTTTTTGATATTTAACAATATTATTTGCACGTAAAATCCTTAATTGATTTGAAACAGTTGTTTGATTCAAATCAAGTGCTTCACAAATATCACAAACACATAAATCCTCTAAACAAAGTAGGGAAATAATTTTTAATCTTGTTGGATTACCAAATATTTTAAAGAAATCTGATAATTGTGAAAATTCATCTTCATCAGGAATACGCCCTTTTATACGGTTTACAACATCCTCATGAGAGTCAAAAACTTCACAAACATCATCATTTTTATCATCAAGATTACAATTTTTCATATTCATCACATATATTATATATTTACATATTATGATATGTTTATGTATTTAAATGTTTTCATATCATGATATTATGATATGTTATTTTTAAATAAATTTATATAATGTAACATAAATAATATAGTTAAGATTTATTCTTAAGACTAAATCTAAACAAATTTAGGATTGTGAATACTATGAAAAGAAGCAAAAAATTAATTATTGCAATCCTTCTTGTAATACTCATTGGGTTATTAACATTTATTGCAGGCACATTATTTATGGGTCCAGATTTATCCCAAGAAAACAAGAACATCTTAGTATTAGCATCTGACAAAGAGGAGCAACCAAACGGTGGTGTAGACATGGCATTTATGGTACACTTAGAGAATGGTTCTCTTAAAAACTTTACTCCAGTTTACCCTGGTGAAATGTCACATCCTTCAAAATCCGCTCCAGGTGGATTATCCGGACCTATGATGCTTCACGACTGTCTTTGGGACGGTTTAAGTCAAGGTATGCAAAATGCAAAGGAAATTGTAGAAGCTCGTACTGGAATGAAAGCTGATGCAGTAGTTGTTGTTTATGATAAAGCTGTAGATAGTGTAATTCAGTCTGTAAGTCCACTTAAAATCAAAGGTGTTGAAACAAACCTTAGTGCAACAGACATCATACGTGAAAATGATGCATATAACGGATATAGTGGAAATGAAAATGTTCCTGGAACTATGTCCAGAGGAGATGCCGTGATGGTATTAGTAAAAGCACTTGCTAATGCTGCTAAAGACCCAGACAAAAAAGCTACTATGGTACAAACAGCAATTAATGAGTATTCCAATGGAAATATTGCAATGGAACCTCAAGGTGCATTTACAAGATTACTTGCAACCAAAGGATTTGAAAGCTTAGCTAAATAAATCTTTAAAGAAATTTTTATTCTTTAAAGATTCTTTTTTTTATTCAACGTCTTTTAACGCCTCAACCATATTCAAATCGCCAATTTTATCTGAAAACATTAAATTTACAAATATTGATATTGTAAATGTTATAAATGCAACTAAAATTATGTTTCCACTTGTCAATTGTGGGACATAATAGAAGGATTCGCTTGTTGCATCAAGCATTAATGTCATGAAATAATATCCTAATGGAATTCCTAAAATAAATCCAATAGATGTAAATATCAAGTTTTGAGTCAATAACAATCTTCTTAGGAAATTAGTTTTAAACCCTAAAACCTTTAAAGTCGCAACTTCCCTTTCCATTTCTGTAAATGACAATAATTGTAAGTTATAAAGAACTAAAAATGCCAATAAACCTGCAACAACAGTTACAACAGACACCATCATCAAAACAGACGAAGACATTTCATTCCAGCTCTCACGCATATCATCACGAGTTGAAACTGATTTAATTGAATTAATATTTTCACCAAACTTCTCCGAAGTCAAAATACTTGTTGGTGTAAAGTTTAATCCTTGGTCTTCTAAAGTATCCGGAGACATTATTAATCCCTGTGAAACAGGTTCTGTGTGGATTTGACCAATTGTAGAGTTAACCCACTTATCACTTCCTACAATGTGCCATTTAATTTTATCCCCAATTGATAAATTGAAGTTTTCAGCCATTTTAGCTGAAATAGAAACAACACCTTCCCCAATTTCAATTGGATTTTTATTGCTGTCAGTGTATGAAATCAAATCTGTATTGTTTGAAGCTAAAAGTAAGCCCGTTTTTTCAACATCACCTTTTCTCATTTCAATTGGCATTTGCATTATAAAACTACCGTTTGTTCCATTAATAGCATAATACAATTCCATTTCAGATGCATTATTAGCAATAGCTAGTTTTGATTCAAAATGAGAGATATTATCATATTCCCATGATTCCAAATCATCAATAGTGTCATGCATACCAAATGCTGCAATTAATAATGAAACACAACCCATAACACCAACAATAGCCATTAATGCTCTGAATTTGTTTCTTTTAGCATCACGCCAATTCCAGCGAACATTAAAACTTAAACGCTTCCAGATTTTAGATTTTTCCAACAATCCATTTGATGAAACACTTGGTGCTTTTGATCTTATAGCATCTGCAGGATTTTCATTGGAAATTTGTCTACAGGACAAATAGGTAACTCCCACTGAAGATATAACAAGCAATGCTGCAACAAATATGAAACTTATATCAAATCCAGGATGCCATGCAGGTAAGGTATACCTAGCAGACATTGCCGGATAAAACATTTGTGGAATAACCATAGGTCCAGTAATTAAACCTAAAACAGATCCAACTAATACTGGTAAAAATCCATAAGAAATGTAGTGTAATATAATCTTAGAATCTTTAAAACCAACAGCCTTTAAAATACCAATTTGTGTTCTTTGAGATGCAACAATCCTTGTCATTGTTGTTAAAAGAGTCAAAAAGGTAACCACCATAAAAAGAACCGGGAAAATGTTACCCATCATCTTGTGTTGAGCCATTTCATCATTGAAATTAGATACACTAACATGGTCATCTTTTTTAACAAAGGACAAATAGCTAATTGAATCATCTAATTTTTGTTTAAATTCTTTATCAGACTGATTGTATTTAACAAGCATCCTATTATACTCTATACTATCAGGATATGCTTTATAAGATAAATATGCAAATCCAATATCCTCAAAGTTTGGAGTAACTGATGTTGGTGAGGATTCATAAACATATTCTGGAGAATAACCAATTCCTTTAATTTCTTTAGTAATGGTCTTGCCATCAAATTCAAAAGAAATATTGTCCCCAACATTTAATTCATGGACATCAGCAAAACGCTTATCAAGCCAAACTCCAGATTCATCATTAATATCAAATTCTTTTCCCTGACTAATGGAGAATTTCGAAATATCTCCTTTTTCAACGAAATGCAGCGTAAAATCAGGATCATTATCAAGACCACCAACAGCCGAAATTACAGCCTGTCTTTCAACTTGTGAGGCAAACTCACTTACTTTATTAAAATCATTACTGTCAAAATTATCTTTATATATCCAGCCGTCAGCAAGATTTGTTTGATTATAAAAATCACCGCTGGTTTGTTCTAAACCATAATATTCACCACAAATACCACAATAAGCAAAAATACCTATAAAAGCCATTAAAAATATTGCAATAAATTGGGCTTTATTGATTTTTATATCTCTCAACATCTTTTTGGATAATGACATGATATAGTATATGAAATAAATATGATTTAAATATATTAGTATTGAAAAAAAGAATTTGGTATTTAACTAAATTTTGTTAAAACTACCATTCCAAATCATCAATCTTTTTTGGATTTTCATTAATTACAATGCTTTCAATTTGCCCATTTTTGATTCTAATTACTTTATCTGCAGCTTCTGCTAAAACTGCATTGTGAGTAACTATAACAACAGTAGTATTTTTATTATTACTCATATCCTGAAGAAGATTCAAAATCAAAACACCAGTATTTGAATCAAGAGCACCAGTTGGTTCATCACACAAAAGCATAGTTGGCTGTTTAGCTACTGCGCGTGCAATAGAAACCCTTTGCTGTTCTCCACCAGACAATTGAGCAGGAAATTGATTGGCACGTTTTTTAAGACCAACAGAATCCAAAACATCTTCACCTTCAATATCAACATCAACAATATCTTTCATAAGTTCAACATTTTCAAGTGCTGTTAAATTAGGAATAAGGTTATAGAATTGGAAGATGAACCCAACATTTTTAGCCCGGTATTCTGTTAGCTGATTATCATCAAAAGATTCAATATTTCTACCATCAACAATAATTTGGCCTGATGTAACAGTATCCATACCACCTAAAAGGTTTAGTAATGTTGATTTACCTGCACCGGACGGCCCAAGGATTATAACAAATTCTCCTTCATCAATTGTAAAACTAATATCATCAATAGCTTTTACAATGTGTTCCCCGGATTGATAGTGTTTATTGACATTTTTAAATTCAATTATTGTGTCCATAATATTTACTTCCAATCAATTAATAATCTCTACTTTAACATATCATTTATTAATTATATATACTATTAAGAAAAACATATAAAAGAACTCAAAACATAATTATATTATAATAAATTATTACAGGAAAAATTGTAAATGTCATTCAAAAAAGATGAAATGTTAATAATGCCCGCAGTTGATATTAAGAATGGAAAATGCGTGCAGCTTGTTCAAGGCGAACCTGGAAGTGAAATGGTTGAAATTGAAAATCCAGAACGTGTTGCAAAACATTGGGAGGATTTAGGAGCTAAAAATATCCACGTTATTGACTTAGATGGAACCATCAACGGAGTCGCTAGTTTCGATGTTATTAAAAAAATATTAGACGAAGTTATTGTACCAATCCAACTTGGTGGTGGAATTAGAAGCCTTGATTATGCTCGCCAATTATTGGATTTGGATATTGAAAGATTGATAATTGGAACCATGGGCATTCAACAACCAGAAACCATTACTCAATTATCCGAAGAATACGGATCTGAGAGAATAATGATTTCCCTTGACAGTAAAGACAACAAAGTAGTTATTAAAGGATGGCAGGAAAAGATTGACAAAAGCCCTGTTGAACTTTCAGCGGAATTTAAAGAACATGGTGCAGGAAGCATTCTTTTTACAAATGTTGATGTAGAAGGACTTCTTGGTGGATTTTACACCGACCCTGTAATTAATCTTAAAAAATCCGTAGACATCCCAATTGTTTATTCAGGTGGAATTACCACAATCGATGATATACAAAAATTAAATGAAAGTGGTGTGGAAGGTATTGTAATAGGTTCTGCACTTTATAAAAATAAAATCGATTTAACTGAAGCTTTAAAATATCAAAAGAGGTAATTTAATGAAAGTAATGGCAACAGGGACATTCGACATACTTCATCCAGGACACGTATTATTCCTTCAAAAAGCTAAGGAATTAGGTGGAGAGGATGCTGTTCTTGCAGTTGTAATAGCTAGGGATTCGACTGTTGAACAAAGAAAAAGAATACCCATAATACCTCAAGAACAAAGGCTTGAAATGATTAAAAGCCTTAAACCTGTTGATGAGGCATATCTTGGACATGATGGAGATATGTTTAAAATTGTCGAAGAAATAAACCCCGACATAATCGCAATAGGTTCAGATCAAGATCATGACGTTATAAAATTACAGTCCGCTCTCGATAAAAGAGGAATAAACGCAAAAGCTATGCGTGTTGAGGATTATATGTTTGGAGAGCTTGACAGTACTTGTAAAATTATTAGAAGAATAAAACATACTGACTTTAAAGATAAAACTGGAGAAATAGATTAGGAGACAATGAAATGAAGAGTGTAGCAATTATAGGAGCAAGTGGATATACTGGTGGAGAACTTTTAAGAATGCTTAGCGTACATCCTGATGTTGAAGTAGTAGAAGTCACATCAAGGAAATTAGACGGCCAGCCTGTTCATAAAACCCACCCACATATAAGAGACAGTGGACTTGTTTTTAAAGACAAAAAACCATCTGATTTAGATGTTGATTTGGTATTTACTGCAACACCTCATGG
Organism: Methanobacteriaceae archaeon; assembly: GCA_029219465.1. NCBI lineage: Archaea > Methanobacteriati > Methanobacteriota > Methanobacteria > Methanobacteriales > Methanobacteriaceae > Methanobacteriaceae archaeon. The sequence continues at coordinate 135,465 of JAQXTL010000004.1, forward strand.
TGCTTCAATGAAGATTGTTCCTGAACTTTTAGAAACCGGAAATAAAGTAGTTGACTTAAGTGGAGATTACAGATACCGTGACACAGAAGTTTATGAAAAATGGTATGGAATGGAGCACACTGATAAAGAAAACAAAGGAGCATTTGGGCTTCCTGAATTATACAGAGATGAAATTAAAAAATCAGATTTAGTAGCAAATCCAGGATGTTTCCCAACCGGTGCAATCTTATCATCTTACCCATTAGTTAAAAATGATATTGTTGATAGAATAATCATTGATTCAAAAACTGGAGTAAGTGGAGCTGGAGTAAACCCATCTGCAGTTACACATTATCCAAATATTGCAGATAACTCAAATCCATATAAAATAACTACACACAGACACTCATCAGAAATCAAACAGGAATTACACGGTTTTGATGATGTAAAAGTTTCATTTACACCACATTTAGTACCAGTAATTAGAGGAATACAAACTACAAGCCACAGTTTCTTAAAAGAAGAACACGAAGACATTACTGGTGATGAAATTAAAAAATTATACGAAAAAGAATATGGAAAAGAATTCTTCATTAAGCTTATGGATGACGGAGAAATACCTCATTTAAGCTCAGTTAGAGGTTCTAACTTTGTACATATCGGAGGATATGAAATAGACGATACTGGTAGACTCGTAATGTTATCCTGTATTGACAACCTTGTTAAAGGTGCATCAGGTCAAGCTATTCAAAATATGAATATTTTACTTGGCCTTGAGGAAAATGCAGGATTAAGACACTTAGGACTCCATCCTTAAAAAAGAGGAGTGAATAAAATGGCTACATTAGTAATTTATTATTCCCAAACAGGAACAACAGAATTAGTGGCTCATACTTTGGCTAAAAACTTAAGAACCAGCGTATTGGAAGTAAAAGATTTAAAAAATCGTAACGGATTAAAAAATAAACTATTAGCATCAATTAGTGCTTTTAGAGAAAGTAAAACTAAAATATCTCCTGCAAGAGTTGATTTAACAGATTATGACACAATAGTATTTGGAACACCTACATGGTTAGGAAATCCAACACCTGCTATTTTAACAATGATTGACAACTGCAATTTAACCGGAAAGGACGTTATTTTATTTGCTACAATGGATTCCAATGCAGATTCAAATATCGAAAGACTTGAAGAAAAAGTTAAAATGCGTGGAGCAAGAGTAATTGAAAGCTTTACAATTTCAACTAAAAATAAATCAGCAGAAAAGTTAATCAGTGATACTGAAGCTATTATTGAGATGAAAGATTTAAAAATGTATACAAGGTAGATTAAATGGCTAATGACAAATCTGAATTAAAAATTAAAGCAATTGAAAACGGTACTGTAATTGACCACATTACTGCAAACAAAACATTGCACATTCTAAAGATTTTAGGATTACCTGACAATGAAACACAAAATATTACTGTGGCGATGAATGTATCTTCAAAAGAACTTGGTAGAAAAGACATTCTTAAAATTGAAAACAGAGAATTGGATCACGAAGAACTTAATCAGGTTGCTTTAATTGCTCCAAAAGCTACTATTAACATTATCCGTGATTATAAACCTGTTAAAAAGAATAAAATTGTACTACCTAATAAAATTACATCCATTATTAAGTGTACAAATCCAAAATGTATTACTAACTACGAAAATGAGCCAATAACTCCAATTTTTAATGTAGTTACTGAAAACCCACCTGTAGTTAGATGTCATTATTGTGAAAAATTAATAGAAACAGAAGATATTTACAAACAATTTGAATAATCTTCTATTTTTTTAAATAGTCTGCTAATCTTTTAGATAATGCAAGTATTGTTAATATTGGTGGTTTTCCAGGAGATATTGGCAATACACTTGCATCACAGACAAATAAATTTTCAATTTCTGTTTCTAAGTTACTGTCAACTATTTCACCGATTTTTGCAGTTCCACCAGGATGTGCTCCTCTGTAAACAGTTGAACAGATTGTATTTGGGTCAACACCTGCTTTTTGTAAAACAAAACCTGCTGTAGCAACTCCTTCTGCAAGATAGCGAATATCCTGAATTGTATTTATTTTAACAACATCCCCATCGTCAGTCACATACCCTTTACATTCATCAGAGGTTTTTACCATAATACTGAGAATGTCTTTTTCTGTAACTTCTTCATCATCAATGTTTCCTGGAATAAATGAGGAATAATGTGGTGCTAAAACAAAGTTTTTACCAACAATAAGACCAGCCATTTGAACTTCGGTGTTGTAGTTTATGTCTTTGATAAATCCTCCGACACTTACGAAAGGATCAAAGAATATTTCACGACCAGCTTCTTCAAATCCGGATTTTCTTAAAATTAAAGTAGAACCAATAGCTCCAGCAGACAATACAACTTTATCAGCAAATAATGTTTCTTCTTTGCCGTCTTTAATGTATTTAACACCTTTTACCTGACCATTTTCAGATATTACTTCAAAAACATCAGCATCACAGATTAATGTTGCACCATTTTCAACTGCTTCATCAACAAAATCTTTTCCGGTAAATTTAGCATCAACAGGACATCCAAATGCACACTTACCACATTGGATACACTCTTCTTCACGAATAGCTTTAGGCATTTTCATAGTCTGAAGACCAAGTTCATAACCTGCATCCAAAAATGCCTGGGTTCCTTTTCCAATATGAGAATCATCAAGTGGATGAACATTTATTAAATCTTCAACATAATCATATGCATCAGATAAATCAATATCATAATCTAACAACTCATCTGTGAGTGCACGCACCATATTGGACATTGATACTGCTGTTGCACCACCAATACAAGTGGTTGTAAGTAAATCTACATCTTCACTGTATTTATCATAATAGTTAAACGCATCTTTAGGATGTGTATAAGGTCCTTTTTCTAAAATAGTAACATCAATACCTTCCCTAGCAAGTTCACGAGCTAATATTGCTCCACCTGCACCGGTACCTACAATAATAATCATCATATCACCTATTATAAAAATATATCAATTGTTATATTTATATATTTTTTTAAATATAAAAAACTTTTATTTAATATGTAATTCATAACTAATAATGAATAATCTTTTTGAGTGATAAAATGGAAGAATATATCGATTTATTCGAAAAAGTCATTGCAAAAACAAGCTCACAGGTAGACTACATTGATATTAGAGCAGGAGCAGGAAATGCAACCTCAATTTTAATGAAAGATAGTAATGTAGACGAAATTAACACTGGAATGAGCCTTGCTGCAACAGTAAGAGTGTTAAATAATGGAGCATGGGGTTTTGCACATACTACAGATTTATCTAAATTAAATGAAATAACAGATACTGCAATCAAATTTTCAAACTCATTAAAAGGAGACGTTCAATTAAGTGAAACAGACATTATTAAGGACAAAGTAGCAGTTGATGTGAAAATTCCATTTAATGACATTTCTATTGAAGAAAAAAAGGACATAATGAAACAGGCAAATGATGCAGCACTTATTGATAAAGTCAACAGTACAACAGTAAGCTATTCTGACAGCGAAGTTGATTCTATATTTTTAAACAGTGAAGGCAGTGAAATTCAAGTCAAAACCAGTAGAGTAAGAATGGCTCTTAATGCATCTGCAACTGACGGTGAAATTATACAGTTCGGACATGGAAGTCTTGGTGGAGTAAAAGGATTTGAAGCAATAGCTGAAACTGACATAGAACAATTTGGAAGAACCATCGGTGAAAAAGCAGTCAGATTACTTGATGCTAAACCTGCACCATCTGGAAACTTCCCAGTAATAGCTGACCCTGAACTAACTGGTGTTTTAGTTCACGAAGCATTGGGACATGCCGTTGAAGGTGATTTGATTTTACAAAACGATTCTATTCTTAAAGACAAAATGGGATGTAAAATTGCATCAGATATCGTTAACATTTTTGATGATGCAAGTCTCAAAGAAGGATTTGGATACTATCCTTATGACGTAGAAGGAGTTAAAACAGCACCTAATCAATTAGTAAAAGATGGAGAGCTAGTATCACTTTTAAATTCAAGAGAAACAGCATCCAAATTAAATATGAAATCTTCCGGAAATGCAAGATCAGCAATTTCAGACCAACCCATTGTTAGAATGAGTAACACATACTTGCAGCCTGGAGACAACACCTTTGAAGAATTAATAGAAGATATTCCTGACGGAATCTATCTTAAAGGTTCAAGAGGAGGACAAGTGGACACAGGTAAAGGAATATTCCAGTTCAATGCTGCTGAAGGTTATTTAATCAAAGACGGAGAAATTACAACTCCTCTAAGAGACGTTTCATTATCTGGAAACATATTAGAAACATTAAAAAATATTGACGCTATTGGAAATGACTTCAAATTAAGCGTAGGATTTTGTGGAAAAGACGGCCAGACTGCACCAGTAGGTGACGGAGGACCTCACACTAGAATCTTAAATTCACTTGTTGGGGGAATGGGATAAATGATTAGTGACAAAGCAGGACAATATTTGGTTGATTTAGCAAAAGAAGCAATTAAACAATATTTAAAAACTGGTGAAAAAATAGCAAAAGGCGAAGATTATCCTATTGAATTAGATGAAAAATTAGGAGTCTTTGTAACTTTAAACAAAAATGAAGAACTAAGAGGATGTATTGGGTATGCAGAACCAATCATGAGTGCCATTGAAGCAACAATTGATGTAGCTATTGCTGCAAGTGTTAACGATCCAAGATTTCCGAAAGTTGCTTTAGATGAATTGGAAAACATTGATTTGGAAGTAACAGTTCTTACAAAACCAGAAATGATTATTGTTGCACACTACGAACAGTACTTTGATGAAATTGAAATTGGTGAAGATGGCCTAATAATCCAAAAAGGATACTCCAGAGGTTTATTATTACCTCAAGTAGCAACAGAAAACGGATTTAATGTGGAAAACTTTTTAGAACACACATGTATGAAAGCAGGAATAAGTGCAGACAGCTGGATGGATGAAAGTTGTGATGTATACAAATTCCAAGGCCAAATTTTTAAATAATTTAAAATAATAAAAATAAGATAAATTGGTGATTATATGGTAAAATGCAGCGAATGTAATACTGAATTAGAAGAAAAATGCTAAATTTTGTCCAGATTGTGGTGCAAAAGTAGAAATAATTGAAGCAGAAGTAGTAAACGAAGAAACACAAGCAATTAGAGGTACTAAGTTTTGTGAAAACTGTGGTAAAGAAATAGATTATAATGCAGTAATCTGTCCTAAATGTGGAGTTTAAATAGCAAAAACTGCTGAAGAAAAAAATCCATTTTTAGCTTTAATTTTATCATTCTTTATTCCAGGAGTAGGTCAATTCTATAATGGCCAACCAAAAAAAGGAATTATGATTATTATTGCAGGAGCAATATCCGTTTTCTTATGTCTCCTTTTAATCGGAGCACTTTTATACTTAATCGTGTAGTTATACTCATTATATGATGCATACACCACTGCAGAAGCACTCAATAGAGGAGAAATCCTTGAAGACAAACTCTTCTAAATTTTTTTAAAAAAATAGTTTAAATGAAGAAAAATATTAATTATAATATTTTTTTATTTTATTCTATTTCTCTATATTTTAAAACTTCCAAAGCCCTATTTTTTTACTAGAACATTTTTTCATACAAATAATTAATTCTAAAACAGTTTTAACTTCATAAATTTATAGCATTATCCACAAATTTAATTAACTATCCCAATCAAAAACTATTACATAAACGTTCTGAGAAAAACAACATAATTATATTTAAATAGTGATTAAAATGATGATTCCAACAATACCTACACCACAAGAATTACTTGATAAAGGATTTAGTAGGGGTAAAAAACAGGCAGACCTATTGAGAGGTCAAAAAATACCTAAACACTTAAAAGGTAAAAGAATTGAAGAAAGAAGAGTAGTAACCTCATGTCAGGTTATTAAAGATAAATTAAAATCCATTTTGGATGCAGTTCCGGAAATTGAAAGTCTCCACCCATTCTATCAAGACTACATTGATATTACAGTTGGTGTAGATGATATGAAACAGGCATTAGGTGCTCTTAACTGGGCATTTGGTATTATTACCCAGCTTGAAAAAGAATACGGAGCAAAAATTAGAAAAAATCCATCTGAAAGAGCAACCAGCATTCAAAAACAGGCATATGGAAGAATTGCATCTGTTGTAAATAAAATCGAAAAGGATTTAGATTTCCTCGATTTTGCAAAACAAAACTTAAGAAACATGCCAACAATTGATTTTGATGCAACAACTATTGTAATTGCAGGATTCCCGAATGTAGGTAAATCAACATTACTTAGACAAATTACCGGAGCAGATCCTCAAGTTGCAAACTATCCATTTACAACAAAAGGTATTCAAATCGGACATACTGAAAGACACTGGAAAAGCATACAGATTATCGACACTCCAGGTTTACTTGACAGACCTGTTTTAGATATGAATGATATTGAAATGAATGCGATTGTAGCTTTAGAACACTTGGCTGATGCAATTTTATTTATTTTTGATGCTTCAGAAACCTGTGGATTCCACTTGGAAAACCAATACAATCTCTTAAAACAAATCGAAAAGATCTTTTCAGAAATTCCAGTTGTTTACTTATTTAACAAAATGGACTTAATTGAAGATACTGAATATCTTAACGAATACATTGACGATGAAGAAAATTCCATTTTCATATCTGCAATTGAAGGAGAAGGTATTGACAAAATCAATAAAAAATTCGATAAAATTAAAAAAATAGACCGTAGCGTTAAAGAAGATGAAGATGACGACGAATATTATTAAATATTTGTCAAACACCACTTCTTTTAATCCATTACATTAATTTTTTTATAAAAACCATCTCACCACAGATTAAATAATAAATCATTATATATTTTTGATAAAATATTATTAATCAGTGATTATAATGAGAGTAAAATTAGCATTGTTTTTAATAATACTGCTTATTGCCATACCACATATATCTGCAGTCGATACAAGTGATTGGATAGAACTTACAGTAAATAATGTAGACTTTAAAATTCCAGACAAATATTTTAATGAAAGCAAAGGTAAAAATCATATCAAATCATATCGTTATAGTAATCAATTTGCCATTATTTCCTGTGTGGATTATAATACTTTAAAAAAAGAATATGGTTATGACTCAACATCTGAAGGACTTGTTGACATTACCCAAACTTCAGTTTCAGGCCATGATTTGATCCATATTTATGATAATTATAAATCCAGATGGGACTCTACAGGTTTTAATACATCTTATGTGTTTTTTTCAACCGGCACTAAAATATTTAAAATTTCATATAAAGGAGATAAAATAACAAATGAAATAAAAGAAATCATTAAAAATACTCCTAAATCAAATGTCTGAAGAAACATTTATAACTAAATTAGATAATGCTCAAAGAGATTATTTAACAGAAGAATATAATAAAAACCTAGAATTAGATCTAGAAGATTATTACAGAACATATAACGATGAACATGACCGTGGACACTTCTATTATTGGGGAACTAATGGATTTGGTGTTGGTGGAACTCATAGGTACTAACCTATGACCCAATACCCATCTATTTTTTTAAAATCATAATAACAATCAATTTAATCAATTTCGCATTAAAACCCATGAAATAAACTTTTAAATGAGGAAAAATTATGTATGGAACAATTATTATATTTCTTATTATTGCAATTTTTGTATGTTTAATAGCTATTTATTTGAATAGTGCAAAAAAAGAATAATAAAAATAAAAAAACCTTTTAATCACCATATAACATATACAAGTTATCTTAAAAGAGATTCACAATTAGGACATTTTAATTCATCAAACTTAGTATTAATTTCATTACCACAATCAGGACAACATACTTTTTCTAAAGAATATGATTCCGCATCAGATTTATCAATAATTAAATAAATTGAATTTACATATTTATAATAAATTTCCTCATAATGTTTTATTGATTCACCAATATCTCTATAAAATTTAGCTAGAATATATTCTGCTGTTTTTTCATTATTCAAATCAGAATCTGACAAATATAAATAAAATTCATCATAACCCGGAATATGATGATCCAAATTCATTTTTCTCAATTGAGTAATTAGGATTTTGCCTGATTTGTTTTAATTCATCAATTTTTCTTTGATATTTTTTAATATAATTTTTTATCCCTTCTCTAACAATATTACATGAATCAGAAATATTACATTCTTCAATAACATAGACTTTTAGATATTTTTTACATTCACTGCAATAAGTTTCACTAACCTTTCCTTTAATCTTTGATTCAGACCCCCCAATTTGCAGTTATAAAAGTAATAATGAAATCAACTGTCTGATTTAATTCCTCATCATAATAAAAACATCTTCCATCATCATAAAATTTCAAACCGCAATTAGTACATTTATATTCAGTTACAGAAACCATATTATCACACATTTAATATTATCATCAAAATAAAACAATGCACGAATATCTAAAACTTTTTGAATAGGTGAGGTTTTAAATTGGTGAATAAATAAGTTGTTAATAAAATGTTAGTACGTTATACTTTATAAATTTATCCAACATTATTTAAATAAGTATGATACAAAATATCTTTTAAAAAAAGCATTGAATCTTCCTTATTATACTCATATTCCTTTTCTATGCTTTCCAATAATCTATTTATTTCATTAGAATACTTATCTGTGTCCACTTCGTTTTGATAAGTGTCTAAAATATTGTATTTTTTAGCCCACACTTTAGTCCAGTTAACATCTTTATTTTCCATAATAATCCCCATTATATGAAATTATAATATCAACAAAATAATAAATATTTGCAAAATACAATTAGCAAATCCAAAAAACACCCTTTATTAACAAATCAAAATAAAATCCAAATTATCCAAAAATAACAATTTAAAATAGCTAATTTAAAAAAACAACAAAATTAATTCAAAAAATCATAAAATAAAGAATTTATCAAAAGAAAAATAAAATATTAAAGAAAATACTTTTTAATAACCTTTAGTAAATTTAATAGAAAACTTTAAATAGTAACAGAATATAAGCATATATACTCATAAAAAACAAAGGAGTGTGAAAAATATGGTAAACTCAGAAACTATTGAAGCGGAATTTAGCGAAACAAAAGAAAAAATTGAAGAAAAAAGAGAAGAAACCAAAGAAAAAATCGATGAGAAAGAAGAAACCAAAGAAAAGTTAAATGAACAAAAAGAGAAATTTAACGAAAGAAGAGAAAAAGGAAAAAACATTGCTGACAATGTAGTTAACGATTTGTATAAAACCATTGATGAGTTCAAAGAAAACCTCAAAAACATGCAAAAAAATGCAGATCAAAAATATGCAGAATACAAAAAATCAACCGTTCAAACTATTGATGTTGATTTAGTAGAAACCAAAGATACTTACTTCATTAAAGCAGCAGTTCCTGGTGCTAAAAAAGAAGAAATCTCCATTGAAGCAGGAGACAATGATATTACCATCGAAACTACCTTCAAACCATTTATTGAAGAATTCAATGAAGAAGATGAAGCTGAAGTAATTATTTCCGCAATTAAATCCGGAAGATGTGTTAAAACTGTAAGATTCTCCAACAGTATTGACATAGAACAAATTACTGCAAAATTCACAAACGGAATTATTAAAATAACTATTCCAAAATTAATTATACCAAAACATAAAGTAAATGTAGAATAATTTTTCTACATTTTTTCTCTTTTTTAAAAAAAAATTAAAATTTAATATCTGACCTTACCAATGTGTCTTGTTGCACCTGGATCTTCACCATTGAAATGAGCCAAATAATATACAAACCATTCTAATGGAACTACCAAGATGAATGGAGATAATAATTTATCTAGAGTTACATAATAATCCATATCATAGACCATGTAATTTAAATCTAGATTTTTAGAAAATTCAATAGCTTTATCAGTCATTTCATCTGATTCTAAGCCAGATTTTAAAAATATTGCAGGAACATCCTTTTCAGCACGTTCAATTAAACCATGTCTGAATTCAACAGAATATAATGGACAAGCATGTTTAACAGCACCTTCCATAAGCATGGTCATAGCCAATTTATATGCAAGACCGAAATTAGGACCGCTTCCTAAACAGTAGAAAATATCTTCATCTTTGAATTTTTCAGCTAAAGCCTTATTTTCCTCTTCAGTTGTAAGCAACAACTTTTCTAGAATTTCAGGCAAATCATATAATTCAGCTAATAATTCATTTTTATCTTCATAATCACTAGCTGCGAATAAAATTTGATAAAGACAAGCTAATTGTGTAATGTAAGTTTTAGTACCTAAAATTGCAGTTTCAGTTCCACATTGAGTTATAATCGGAGTAATAGCTTCCTTAGTCATGGAACTTTCAGGTTCATTTGAAATAGATACAGTATGAATTCCTAATTCATTACATCTTCTTAAAGATGCTAATGTATCTGCAGTTTCACCAGATTGAGAAGCAAATATTGCAATAGAATTCTCGTTTTCGATTAATTTTTTATTATAGCAGAATTCGTATCCAGTGAATACTTCAATATTAATATTAGTACTAGACATGCGTATTGCATCACGTACACTATAACAGGTTGAAATAGAACTACCGCAACCAATTAAATATACTTTATCCACATCCTCAACCAAATTAGAAACCATTTTTAATTTAGGCATCTCTGATTTGAATGTATTACTAAGAGACTCTGGTTGCTCCATCATTTCATCATACATTTTATAGTTCATAAGTAAACACCTTAAAAATAAATAATATTACTAATATATTGTTAATTAACATATAAATGTTTTATTAAAAAAATAACCGAATGATAGATATGCAAATAGATTTAGCATCAGTTGGAATGGAAAAAGGAAAGCAATATGAGACAATTATTACAACAACTAGCTGTGATGATATTAAAAATGCAGCTCCAATTGGAGTAATTTGTGCAGGCCAGGATAAAGTTTTAAACCGTATCTTTAAGGGAAGTCGAACTTTAGAAAATATCATATCAAAAAGAGAGTTTATTGTAAATATAACTCACAATCCTGAAGTTTTTACACTATCCACTGTTGGAAATCTTCCAGAAGACTATTTTAATGAAGATAATTCACTTAAATGTGCTGATGCTTATTTTAAATGTGAAGTAATAAGTCTTAAAGAGGCTGTAAAGCAAAGTGATCCTGTTAAAAGTAATGGTGAAGCTATTGTAATTAAATCAAAAGTTACTCAATTAGTCATTAATAAACAAACACGTCCAATCAACAGAGGCTTTGGATATGTTATTGAGTCATTATCTAATTTAACACGTGTTGATATTGTTGGTGAAGAGCAAAAAGAAGAGTATTTTGAAAGATTTAGAGAAGCAAATCGTATTGTGACAAAAGTAGGTTATAAACAGGATATTGAAGCTATGCAAAAAATAAAAAAAGAATTAATAAAAAAAGGTTTTAAACCTTAATTTTTAATTACATCAATAAATTCGAATGAATCTCCATCAAAAAGACCCATATCCGATATTTTAATAGATGGGATAACAAGTAGTGCCATAAATGCCATTGTCATAAATGGAGAGTCAAGTTCACATCCTAATTTTTTAGCGCTTTTATGTAAAACAGCTAATTTTTCAGATACTTCAAATGCATCTTCATTACTCATTAAACCTGCAATAGGTAATGATAATGATTCACAGGACTCATCATCAACTATTACGAATCCACCTTTGTTGTCAATGATTTTGTTTACTGCACGAGCCATCAACTCTTCATCACATCCAACAACAATAATGTTGTGTGAGTCATGAGCTACAGATGATGCAATAGCTCCTTTTTTAAGGCCAAATCCTTTAATAAATGCATTTGCAATGTTGTTTTTACCATACCTTTCAACAACAGATATTTTCAATATGTCATTATCCAAATCAGCTTTAACAACACCATCTTCAACTTTAAGATTTGCACTAGCTTTGGAAGTTATTAATTCACCGTTGTAACACTCAATTACATTAACTTCGCACTCATCACCATCATAGTTTATTTCAAAGTCTTTTGATGTCTTTTTGGTTGCATTAATTGAGTTTAACTCGCTGACTTGCGGTGCATCAAATAAGATATTTTCGCCGTCAAATACACATTGTCCGCCAACGTATGTTTTTTGAATATTAAAGTCAACTAAATTGTCAACTACGACAAAGTCTGCTTTTGCACCTCTTACAATAGCTCCTGTTTTCAAGTTATAGTGTGATGCAGGATTTAATGTAACAAGTTTAATAGCTTCAATAATGTCTACTCCCATATCTACAGCTTTTTTAATTGAGCTATTTAAATGGCCTTTAATTAAGTCATCAGGATGTTTATCATCACTTACGATAAAATCAAAGATCGGAGAGTGGATTCTTCTTTGCATGATTTCGCTAGGAACTAATCCAAAACCGTTTTGGTTTTCGAAGAACTTCTTACGTTCGGATAAATCAAAAATAGCTTCCATATTTTTAGCAGATGATCCGTCACGAACCATAATTTTTACACCTTTCCATTTTTTAACAACAGCTTCTGTAAAACTACTGCATTCATGGTCGGTAAATACATACTGCTCGACATATTTATCCAATTCCTTACCAGAAATCAATGGAGCATGACCGTCAATCGGTTTGTTGTATTTTCTGGCAAGTTCAAGTTTTCTTAAAACTTCTTCATCTCCGTTAATAACACCTGGGAAATTCATCATCTCAGCAAGTGCAACGATTTCATCTTTTTTAAGTAAAAATTCTACATCATTTGAATCTAAAATAGCACCAGATGTTTCAAATGGAGTAGCAGGAACACATGAAGGAGCAGCAAAGTAAAAATTAAAAGGAACTTTACTTGCGTTTTCCATCATAAAGTCAATTCCTTCAATTCCACATACATTAGCAATTTCATGAGGATCACATACAACAGAAGTTGTACCGTGCATTACTGCCATTCTTGCAAATTGAGCTGGAGTAAGCATTGAACTTTCAATGTGAATGTGAGCATCAATAAAACCTGGAACCAACAAGCCTTCAATATCTAATTTAGTATCCTTTTCAACTTTAATAGGTTCTATTTCTTTAAATACTCCATCTTCAATTTTAATTCTTGCACCGTAAACTGAATCAGTTAATACATCAAGAATTTGAGCTGTAAATTCCATTTTATTCCTCATGTAAAGCATTATAAAGAAGTGGTAAGAATGTACCGATATCAGTTACAATTCCAACAACCTGTGCACTTCCACGATCAGACAATTTAGTAACTGTTGATGGGTTGATATCTACACAGATACTTTTTACTCTTGAAGGAAGCAAGTTACCTGTTGCAATTGAATGAAGCATAGTTGCAATCATGATTACCATATCAACTTCTTGAGCATAATGTCTCATTAGCTTTTGTGACTCTGCTGTGTCAGTTATTACATCAGGAAGAGGTCCGTCATCACGAATTGAACCTGCAAGAACATATGGAACATCATTTTTAATACATTCATACATAATTCCTCCGGTTAAAGTTCCGTCTTCTACTGCGTTTTTAATTGAACCTGACTGGTTAATTCTGTTGATTGTTCTCATGTGGTGAGTGTGTCCGTGAGCTACAATCTTACCTGTGTCAACTTCAATACCTAAAGAAGTACCATACAAATTGGATTCAATATCGTGAGTTGCAAGTGCATTACCTGCCATAATAACGTCAATATATCCTTCTTTAATAAGTGCAGCCAAGTATTTTCCAGAACCAGTGTGAACAATAGCTGGTCCACCGACAATACCTATTTTTCCACCTTTTGCCTTAATTTCTTTCATTTCTTTTGCAATACCGTTAATTAAGTTCATTAAAGGTTTTTCTGATGATACTTCACTGTTCATGAATTCAAATACTTGTTGTTCGTCTCTTGATCTGTGTGGTGGAGTAACTTTAACTCCGTCAAGACCTACAACAATTTTGTCTCCAGCTTTAACATCAGCAATAGGTTTTACAAAAGCACGTTTTTCATCTTCATCAACAACTACCAAACAGTCCATTTCGATTTCTTCAACAGGAATCCAGTTCCCATCATAGAAAATGTGAGTAGTGTGATTGGATGATGAATAAAAACCTTCAGGAGCAACTTTATCCTTAACAGATGCAACGAGATTAACTTCTTTAATATCATCAATTGCTGCACCAAGTACAGATAATTCATCTAAGATTGATTCTAACAATTCAGGAGAATCTGCTGAAACTTCAATTTTTGCACGACTAACGTCTGATTTTTTACGTCCAACATCAATTTCCAATATATCAAATTCTCCGCCTTTGTCCATAATTATTCCCATTGTCTTAGTTAAAGTCAATGAATCAATAATATGGCCTGAAAGCTCAATAGTTCTTTTATTCATAACAATATGCTCCATTTTTTTAGTTAATATTATAAATTTAGTTTTGGTGATATTTAATGGTATTGTTATAATAAAAGATAATAAAAAAAAGTAATTAACATTATTCAATCAATGTTAAAAAGTCATATATTAATTTAGCAGCTACAACTGCAGTATTATCCCCTAATCTATCACTTGCAGTTTCAACAACATCAAAACCAACAATGTTTTTGTTAGATAATGTTTTAAGCAATGTTTCAACTTCAGAAATGAATAAACCACCAGGGGTTGGGTTTCCAACACTAGGTGCAATAGCTGGGTCAATAACATCCATATCTATGGAAATATAAATCGGACCGTCAATATTTATCAAATAGTATTCAATTGCATCCATATGCTTGTGAACATCATTAATTTTAAATGTCTGAATATTATAGGTTGATTTTACAAATTCCTCTTCTTCATAAGAAGAAGATCTGATTCCGATTTGAACTAAATCAACACCTGCTTCGTGTGCTCTTCTCATAACTGCAGCATGAGAATATTTTTCTCCGATAAATTCAAATGCCAAATCTCTGTGAGCATCAAAATGAACTACAGTTAGATTTTCATACTTTTTGGATAATGCATTGATTGCACCAATTGATGCTGAGTGTTCACCACCAATTATAAGTGGTTTAAGGTTCAAATCAATTAGTTCATTAACTGTATCTTCAATTATTTGACATGTCTTTTCACAGTTTCCAGGAACTACGTTAACATCCCCGAAATCATAAAAAGTAGCATTCAAATCTTTATTAAAATTAGTATTGTATTTTTCAAAACCAAATGAAGCTTCACGTACAACAATTGGTCCTAAACGTGCACCGGCATGATAAGAAGTAGTACTGTCAAATGGAACACCGATTATTCCAAATGAATTTTCACAAATTTCGTCATTTTCACTAGAAAATGCAAATTTCCATGGTTCGTAAGTATTTAAAAGCATAATTAATCTTTAAAAGGAAAAATAAATAAGAGAAAAGAATCTAGTTAGATCCTCTGGTTCTCATTATTTTCATATTTCCTAAAGCTACGATGTATTCTACTTCAACACCTTCAACGATAGAGTCTTTTAAGTCTTCAGGCATTGGTAAATCGATAGTATCGTAGTTTTCCATGTCCATTAATTGAACGTTAGCGCCTTGGATAGAGATAACTTGTCCTAATCTTTTGTCGATAATAGGGATATCTACTTTGTTATCTACAGGTTTAACTAAACTTCTTTTTTGGTTGTCGAAAACACCTACTGCTTCAATTCTTGCTTTTGCAGCTCCGTGTTTACCAGGAGATGAAGTAGTGTAACTGATAATTTTACAAGCTTCTCCACCTAAAACAATGTACTTTCCAACTTTTAATGTTTTAATTTCTACAACTTTTGTTGACATATAATTTTTCCTCCATAAATAAAAACCGGTTTTTAATCTATGTAATAGGAATATTACTAGATTAATATAAACTATCTTTTCCATTTTATATAAACTATTCGAAAAAATATGTAAAATCAACAAATAAAAATTTTTTAAAAAATAATTAACCTAAAAATTATAATCTGTTAATTTATTTAATATAAAATACAAATTTATGAAACAGTGATAAAATGAAAATAGCTATTGTATCTGGAAAAGATGAAGGACCAAGTAAATTAAACGCGTTTGATAATGCCTTAAGCGATGCTGGAATAGGCGACGTTAATCTAATAAAAGTATCAAGTATGCTTGCAGGCAATGCAGAGATTAACACACTACCTAAACTCAAACCAGGAGCTATGGTGAACTGTGTTTTATCAGAAGTAACTTCAGATAAACCAGGTGATGAAATAACTGCAGTTATTGCACTAGCTATTGGTGAAGAATTAGGATGCGTTGTTGAAACATCAGGTATTAACAGAAATCTAGACGAACTAATCGAAGAGGCAAAAATGATGGTCAACTATATGATGGACAAACGTGGAGTTGAAAAAAAACAAGACATTATTGTTGAATATGCAACCACCACTGTTCGTGAAATTGCATCTGTAGTTGCATCAGTTGTTTATTTGAAAGATGAAATCATAGAGTGATAACATGGATGCAAAAGACAAAAAAATCGCAACAGATTTGTCTTATAAGATAATTAGCGAAGTTTCAAGAGCTATTAGACCATATGTTGGAAAACCAGAATCCGGTGAAAAAGTAAAAATGGGTGCTGACGGAACTCCAACATCTCTAATTGATATAATTGCAGAAGAAAAATTAATCAATATTTTAAAAAATGCACCAGTACTCACATACCTTATTAGTGAAGAAATTGGTGAATTAAAACTTGGTCAGGGAACCAAAAGAAGCATAAAACTTACAGATGAACTTAGACGTGACGATTTAGAAGAAGATGAAATTCCAAAATTCATATTTTTAGTTGATCCAATCGACGGAACAAACAATGCAATTAAGGAAATTCCTGCTTTTGGAATTTCAATAGCAATAGCCAGTGTAAATCAGGGACGTCTTGCAACATTAAATGATGTTGAGTTAGGATTTGTAAGTAATTTTGCTAACGGAAACTTTTTTGAAGCTGAAAAAGGAAACGGTTGCTACTTAAACAACAAAAAGGTAAACCCTAGTAAAATTATAAACATAAGCAACATGACCCTTGGAGGTTTTACAAAAAGTGACACCTCACAGGCATCCAAATTAGTAGACAATGCACGTCGTATGAGAGTTTTGGGAAGTGTAGTTTTAGAACTATCTTATGTTGCTAGTGGAAGATATGATGCGTTTTTAGATCTTAGAGGAAGTAGAATCATCGATATTGCAGCATCCAAATTAATTCTCGAAGAAGCAGGATGTATAATTACCGATAAATTCGGCGGAAAACTAAACAACATTTTAAGCATCTATGAAAAGGCAATTATTGTTGCTGCAAACAATGAAATTCTCCACAAACAGATGATTGACATCTTAAACGACAATCAGACAGACTTTATAGGAAAAGTTGGAATAATTTCAAGAATTGATCAATCAAGACCAATATTGTTTTCTGCAAAAATAATTGATTATTTACTAACACAGGGAAGAGAAGTTCAAATTGAACAGTCCCTAGCTTATAAATTAACTGAATTAAAAGAAAATCCTAATTTAGACAATATAATCAAAGAAATCCATGAAAACTACCCTGAGATGAAAGAGGACTTTGAAGATATCAACTTAAATATTGATTTTAATCAGTTATCCAAAAACACATTTGATTTTGACTGTGATATGGCAATGATTCTTGGAGGAGACGGAACACTTCTAAGAGCTCAATCACAGCTAAACCCTGAAATTCCATTACTTGGAATAAATATGGGAACTGTAGGATTTTTAACTGAAATTGAAGCGCCAGACACATTTAAAGTGCTAAACACAATTCTTAAAGGAGATTACTACAAAGAAAAAAGAAGCAAACTTGTTGTTTCACACGAAAACAATAAACACTCCGTAATGAATGAAGTTGTCATAATGACTGACAAACCTGCAAAAATAATGCACTTTGAAATTCAAATTGACGGAGAAGTAATTGAAGAAGTTCGTGCTGACGGATTGATTATTTCAACACCTAGTGGTTCAACAGCTTATGCAATGTCTGCTGGAGGCCCAATTATTGATCCGAAAGTTGCAGGATTTTTAATTATCCCAATTTGCCCATACAAACTTGGAGCAAGACCGTTTGTAGTGTCTGATACTAGTGAAATTACAGTAAGACCTCTTAAAAAAGGTAAAAAAGCAGTGTTTGTTATTGATGGACAAATCAATGAAGAAGCAGAATATGAAGAGGAAATTAAATTTAAAAAATCCGATAAACATGCATACTTCATCCGTACATCAACAAAATACTTCTACAAAAAGGTTAAAGACAAATTGATTGAAGGCGGACTTCCTAAAAACTCAAGGTGCGAATAATGAACAATCTTGTAATTGATTTGACTCACGGCGGAGTTAAAATTGCAATCAGCCTTGCAAAAAAAGGAAAAAATGTTCTTGCATATGATATCTATAACACATTAAATGATATTGATGCAAAAATGCTTGCAATCTACAATGTGGACTTAATACAACTGGATGAACTTTCAGACTTTAGGGGAGATATGAATATTATCTACCCTATCCACATGCCTCTTGATTTTAGTGACATCACCAAAAACAACCCTGATTTAAACTACACATTCCAAACTCATCACGAAGCAATTAAAGAACTTTTAGATGATTGGGCAAGAGATATCCCAAAAATTGAAGTTACTGGTGTTAAAGGAAAAACATCAACTGTTTTTATGTTAAAAGAAATTTTAATTGATGAAAATCCTTTAATTTTATCAAGTCTTGGTGCGATGCTTTTTGAAGATGATAAAAAAATCATGCTTAAAAGAGATATTTCAATAGCACCATCAAACATTAAGGAAACTATTGATCTTGCATACAAAATAGCCAATCCTGTTTGTTTGATTGCTGATGGTGTTGTACAAAGTGAAAACCTAAGAAAATACAATTCAGCTATTTTTGAATCTTCTCTTGGAGTAAGTGGAATCGGAGATGTTGGAGTATTAACAAATATTATTGAAGACTACCCTATTGCAAAATCAAAAAGCAGTGCAAGCGAGGCTAAAAAACAGGTATTTAGATGCAATACTGTTGTATGTCAAAAGGAAGCATATGATAAATTTTACAGTGATATAACACATGATAAAGTCAATACATTCTCACTTACTGATAAATCTGCAAATTTATATCCTGGTGAAATTAATTACTCATTAGATGAAACTACCATTAATCTATCATTTAGAGATGTAAAAACAATTAATGATAATTTAGTTTCAGGAGATATGACATTAACTGTATTTACACCTGGAAAATACAATGTAAGTAATGTTCTTGGAATTGTATTAACTGCAATAAGTCTTGAAATTCCAAAAGAAAAAATCATCCAAGGACTTGAAAACTACAAAGGAATTCCTGGAAGAACAAACAAAAGAAAAATAGAAAACATTACAGTAATTGAAGAAATCAATCCAGGAATAAATACAAAAGCTATTGAAGAGTCAATTAACATGATAAGCAACATGGATGACTATTTAATAGCTATCGGCGGAGATTATGGAATAACCTGTGAAGAAATTGATGAGAAGAAAGTTAGCAAGTATTTGGACAATTTAGAAAGTGAAATCATATTAACAGGAGAAGTTGGAAGTTCAATAAATGAACAAATGAAAAACAAATGTAAAGTTATTGAAAACTACAACGATGTTTATGATATAGCTCTTAAAAACAATAAAAACCTTTTATTTATTTATAGGTCAGATTACCGTAAGTTAAAACAAAGATAACCTATATTAAACAAGTTTTAAAAATACTATATGTAAATTGATTATAAACATTTAATAATTATTACTTACAAAAATTCACAATGTAATAAAATAATATAAGTTATAACTTATAAAATGAACTGGAGATAACAAATGATTGTCGGAACACGTGGAAGTCAATTAGCATTAACCCAAACCAAACAGGTTTGCGGATGGTTAGAAAAAATAACTGGACAAAAAATTGACTTGGAAATAATTAAGACAAAAGGAGATAAAATTACAACATCACAATTGTACAATATGGATTCTAAGGGTTTATTTACTAAAGAATTAGATATTGCGCTTTTAGAAGAGGAAGTTGATTTTACAGTACATAGTTTTAAGGATTTGCCAACAGAACTAAATGAAGATTTAGAGATTGTTGCTGTACCAAAACGTGAATCCCCAAATGAAGTGTTAATCTCAAAAAAATCATGGGCAGAACTTGGACCTGGATCAAAGCTTGGAACAAGTAGCCTTAGAAGAGAAGCATTTTGCAATCATTATGAAAAAGAGTTTGAACTCAAACCAATCAGAGGAAACATTGAAACTAGAATTGACAAAGCACTCAACAGTGACTTGGATGCTACAATTATGGCAGAAGCGGGAATTAAAAGATTAAACCTTGCAAAATACATTAAAGAAGTATTTCCAGTTAATTATATTACCCCACCAGCAGGTCAAGGTGCTCTTGCAATCATTACAAGAAAAGACTCTGATAAAAAAGAAATCATTCAAAAGATAAATGATTACGTTTCAATGCAAGAAGTATTTGCTGAGAAAATGGTTCTAGAAGAACTTGGAGTAGGTTGTCAATGGCCTATCGGAGCTATTGCTCGTATGAATGATAAAGAATTTGAAATTTATTCAATATTATTAACTAAAGAGGGAGAAATCCTCAAAGAGGAAACCCAAAAAGGTTCTATCAGAAATGCAGTTGAACTTGGCAGACGCATTGGAGAACATTTTCAAGATTATGTTTAAATGGAGGAATTTAATTGAAAACTGTTAACGTAGGAGTTATAGGTGTAGGTGCAATGGGTGAAAACCACGTTCGTGTCTATCACAAAATAGAAGAAGCAAATTTGATGGCAGTAAGTGATGTAAGTGAAAAAGCACTTAAAAAAATCGAAAAGAAATATGGTGCTAAAGGATACACCGAATACAGTGCATTACTCGAAAACCCAGAAATTGAAGCTGTAAGTGTATGTGTTCCAACTACATTCCACCACGCAGTAGTAATGGAAGCAATCAAACATGGAAAACATGTTTTAGTTGAAAAACCAATTGCATTCACATTACAAGAAGCAGAAGAAATGATTGCAGCTGCTAAAGAAGCAGGAGTAATCCTTGCAACAGGACACGTTGAAAGATTCAACCCAGCTGTACAAAAAGCTAAAGAACTCGTTGAAGATGGAGTTATCGGAGATATTGTATCTGCATTTGCAAAAAGAGTAGGACCACTCCCACCAAGAATCAAAGACGTTGGTGTATCCATCGATTTAGCTATTCACGATTTAGACATTATGAATTACTTATTTGAAGAAGAAGTTACACAAGTTTACGGTACTATGAACAGTATCTTAGATGACTGTGACTTTGAAGACCATGCAGAAATTATGGTCAGCTTTGATAACGAATCAACCGGTATTATTGAAGTAAACTGGTTAACTCCATACAAACGTAGAGAATTAGAACTTACCGGTACTGCAGGAATCATCTCTGTAGATTACATGAAACAAAGTATCGAAGTTTACGGTAAATTTGCTAAAGATATTCAAATTAAACATGAAGAACCTTTAAAAGGAGAATTAATCTCATTTTTAAACTCAGTAGTCAATGGAACTGAACCAGAAATTACTGGTGAAGATGGATTAAAAGCTCTCAAAATGGTTATTGCTGCAAACAAATCCTCCAAAGAGCATAAACCAATTAGTTTTGATGAATTATACTAGGTGATAATGTGAAACAAAAACTCATCGAAAAAGCACAAGAATTAAGACACCATGGATTTACCACTGGAGAAATTGCTGATGAACTTAACGTAAGTATGGATACAGCAAGATGGTTAACACTTCAAAAAGCAGAAGTAAAAACCGATGCACCAGTAGACTTTGCTATCAACTGGAAAAGCATTGGTGGAAATTCCACTCGTTTAAGCTACGTTTCAGGTGCTTTAAGTGACATGGCATTATCCCATGGAGAAGCAGATACTGTTGTAGGTATTGCAGTTAGTGGAGTTCCATTTGCAACTGTAATGGCTGATTTCATTGAAGATATGACTGGAGTAGATACTTCCTTAGCTATTTTCCACCCAAACAAACACAGAAAAGATCACGATGAAACCGATGACGAAGGTGCAATAAGTACCAACTTCGGTAGTGTTGAAGGAAAAAGAGTTGTTATTGTAGACGACGTTATTACCAGTGGAAAAACAGTAAAAGAAGTAATTCATACAGTAAAAGATTTAGGTGGAGAACCTACCTGTGTTACTGTATTAATTGACAAAGCAGGACTTTCTGAAATTGAAGGAGTGCCTGTTGAATCCTTAATTAAAATTAGTAGATTATAAAAAATCTACTTCTAATCTTTTTTTTAAAAATATTATTGATATAATACATCAACATCATCAAGTGTTAATTTATCATCACAGGAATCTACTTTTTCAGCACAAACCCCTCCGATAACACCAATACTTTGAATATTATTTTTTAAAACAGTTGTAGAAATAATTCCATGACCTTTTGAAGATAAAACAAATAAATCAAGAAATGTTTCATCTTCCCCTACAATAAATGCAGGTTCAATAGACTCACAGGCATTGGTTTGGACTTTGATTAAAACATGTTTCATTTTATCATCATCCTCAATTCCAATTTCACGTCTGATATTCTCATCTAATTTTTTTACTTTTTTACTCCAGTTAATCTGATTGTTCATATTCTCACCTGTTTTTTATAAAATAAACTCAATAGTGTGGTTTTAAAAGAAAATAGCTATTTTAAATAAAAATACACCAAAAAAGTGTAATATATACTATGGATTAATTCATATTTGAAATTTTTGAGAATTAAAAAAAGTTAAAAAATGCAGATATGCAAATAAAAAAAGAAGAAAAAATGTAAAAACAAAAAAATTATTTAATCTTTGAAATACAAGTCAGATGGTCTTCCAATATATTCAAAATCATCTTTATTGTTTAAGTATTTAACACCAATAACTTTTTTGCTTGGGAATAGAGTTACAACACTCATTCCATCATCAACATCAATGTTAATAAATCTTGGATGTTTACCATATTCAGTTTTAATTTTAATTATTTTATCATTTTCAATAAGTTCAGCATGTTCAAATTCATCACTTATATCGGTAGAATACCAATGTTGAGGAAGTTTAACTCTAATATCTAACATATCTAATAACTCTTTAACATGCATTTAAATCACCATATTTAATCAAACTAAAAAATGAATTTTGTTTTTATCAATATCTCCAATATTATGAGGCTCCGGAATATCATCAGAATGACCAATAGCCAAAATGCCGACAATTCTATAATGAGAGTCGACTTTTAGGATATCACGTACAATTTCTTCTGAATTTTTACCATCACGATTTCTCAAATGGACCTGAACCCAACAGCTTCCCAAATCCAATTCTGTTGCCATTAGATGCATATATGTTAGTGCAATAGATGAATCTTCACACCATGTATCAGCAATCATTGTATCTGCTAGAACAACAATAGCTTTATTTGCATTTGCAATCAAATCAGCACCATGATCTTTGCATTTGGAAAGTTCTTCTAAAGTTTCTTTGCGATTGACAACCATAAAGTTACACGGCTTTCTGTTCATGCTTGTTGGAGCAAGAAGTGCTGCTTGTAATATTTTACCAAGCTCTTCTTTTGTAACAGGCTCGTCAGTAAATGTCCTTGTACTTCTTCTTTTAAGCATGGTGTCAATTAACCTCATAATTTAAAGTTTGTATTTCACATATAAAAAATATTTGATATAATTTTAGAAAAAATACTGGCGAAATATGTAAACATTTAATAGAAATATCATACATACATTATTACATTAGGTGAATTTTAATGGATTTAATAGTAGCAAAATTTGGTGGTACCTCTGTTGGAAATGGAGGAAGAATTAAAAAAGCTGCCGAATCAATAGCAAAAGAATATAAAAAAGGAAAACAAGTAGTTGTTGTTGTATCTGCAGTCAACAAAACAACAGATGACTTAATAAAGCTCGCTGATGATGCAATTACTTGTAACCTCACGGACAGACAACATGCTGAAATTGTTGGTATGGGTGAGAGAACCTGCGTTAGATTATTCTCTGCTACTTTAGAATCATTAGGAGTCAAATCAACATATATTGACCCATATTCAGATTTATGGCCAATTATTACCGATTCCAACTACCTTGAAGCAAAAATTGATTTTGATAAGACAAATGAAAAAGTAAATAAACTTAGAAACTTATTAGATCAAGGAATTGTTCCTGTTGTATGTGGATTTCTTGGAAAATCAGGCAATCACATGACCACATTAGGTCGTGGAGGAAGTGACATTACTGCATTTTTAATTGGAGAATGTTTAAATGCAAATGAAGTAATCATTGTAACTGATGTTGATGGAGTTTTATCAACTGATCCAAGAAAAATATCTGATGCAAAGCTTCTTGAAAGCATTACTGTTGATGAGATGAAAACTCTTGCAACACACGGAGCTCAGGTATTGCATCCTAATGCACTTGACTATAAACATCCAAAAATTGATGCTAAGATTATTAACTTTGAGCACGGTGATTTAAGTTCAAAAGGAACCAAAATTATTGGACCTAAAGACTACAAACCAATTGATTTGTATGAAAATCCTGTTGCATCAATAACAATTGTTGGAAAAAGTTTATTAAACAAAGTCGGAATTGTATCCACACTTTCAAATATTCTTTTGGAAAATGGAATCAATCTCTTTAAGATGAATCCTCACCATAACTCAATTACTGTTTTTATTGACAGTAAAGATGCAAATAAAGCATATGAGTTATACCACGATCATGTTATTGAAAATGAAGATTTAAGCTCAATTTCACGTGATAAGGATACTGCAATGTTTAGTATAACAACTCCTGAAATCAATGAAATTACTTTGACACATCTTTTAGTTGAAAATGACATTGAACCTGTCTTAATCAACTATACTAAAACTGAAATTTTATTATTTGTTGAGTGGGAATTCAAGTACGAAGTTTCCAAATTACTCAACACTTACAAAAATTAATTAATTGATGTAGATTACACAATTCTAAAAACTAATTTTTAAAATTTACATCAATATTCTTAACTTTTTAATTCAAATTCTTGAAGAAATAATCTTAAGTTTCATTTTAATTAACCGAAGAATTGATTTAATTAAATGAGAACTCATAGCAAAAAATAAGATAATCTATTTTTTAAAATTTCAAACAAAAAAAGACAGAATTATAAAAAGTTCTATAATGTTGCAGTTTGCAACAATATAGACTTGTACAAAAATTCAAAGTGCGGCAGGCACTTTGAATGGCATTTTTCACGACTTATTATTAGCCATCATTATTTATTAATTTTCTATAATATAAATTAAATGGTTTTGTTCTGAAGGTTTATGAAACCTATAATTTAAAACCAGTACCTACAAACTGAGCAACATCACGACCGACATCATCACTGACATCTACAATAATAATAGAGGATGTTCTTCCGTTTTTACGACAATAAGCCTCAGCAGTTAGTTTATTTCCTTTAGGTGCAGACAAATAATTAATGCTTACTTGTTGAGCAACAGTCGGTTGATGGAGCTGATTAGATAAAACAGCAAATGCAAAATCAGACAATGTGAAGATTACACCACCCATAACACCACCATAAGCATTTTTATGAATATCAGTTATCTCTAGAGAACAAATAGCTTTATCTTCGGTTAATTCATCTAGAGTAACACCAGTTTCAACTGCAAATTTATCCTTATAAAAAAATTCTCTTGCTTCTTCCAATGAATTAAAATTAGCCATAAAACTACCTCAATTTATAAATTAGTAATAGTATTAAATAAAGTATTGCCCAAATATTAACTAAGGAGAAATATTATGTCCAAATTAACATTTAAAATAGCTGAAAGAACAGATTCAAAATTAATTTTAGAATACATTAAAAAGCTTGCAGATTATGAAAAAAGATCAGATGAAGTAATTGCAACCGAAGAGTCTATTGAAAAATGGGTATTTGATGAAAAACAAGCAGAAGTAATATTTGCTCTTGAAGATGATATTCCAATTGGATTTGCATTATATTTCTTAAGTTTTTCAACATATCTCGGTAATGTAAATATGCATTTGGAAGACTTATTTATCGATCCAGAATACCGTGGAAACGGATACGGAAAAGCATTACTCAAAGAACTTGCAAAAATAGTGCTTGAGAGAGGTTACGGTCGTTTTGAATGGACCTGTCTTTCATGGAACCAACCAAGTATTGATTTTTATGAATCAATCGGAGCTAAACAAAAAGACTGGAATGTATTCCACTTTACCGGTGATGAACTTAGAAATTTTGTAGATGAATAAACCCATTTACTTTCTTTTTTTAAACAATTTAATAAAATAAAAAGATATTTAAATCCAGATTAATAAAATTGTTAAGTGAAAGATAATTCTTTCATGAAGAGATAAAATGTGATTTAAATATCTGAAAAATACCCAGATTTTATAACATATCCTAGACAGTTAAAAGGATACACATGGTATAAACCATTATTAACCATAATCCTTGCAGGAATCTTAACTAGTGTCCTTTACAATGATTCTTGTCATTGTTGTTTCAGGAGGAAGCACTTCTGCAATGGCAATGTTAAACGGAGGATATGATGGATTAAACACATACTCTTTCAGAGGTCTTGTATCATTGGCATGTACTGGAATGTTAGTACCTGCAACATTAATAGCTGCAAGACTTGTTGGAGGAAGACCAATTTCTTCATACTTACATTCTAGAGAAAGCTGGAACTGGAAATTGTTTATTTATCCATTGATAATAACAGTATTAGTTCTTATAATCCCGTCAATATATCTTATATACACACATAAGTTAACATTTGACAATCATTTTACAATTGTAACATTATTACTTACTTTGATTCTTGCACCACTACAAACCTGTGGTGAAGAACTCTTATACCGTGGAGTAATAATGCAGACCTTAGGATCCTGGTTTAAAATACCAATTTTAGCAATTATCATACAATCATTGCTTTTCGTAGTTATACACCCATATAACTTAATTGGAATGGTTGACATCTTATTCTATGCTCTTTTCTATGGTATTGTTTCCTGGAAAACAAAAGGTCTTGAAGCTTCAATGGCTATGCACACAGCAAATAACACTTTCTTATTTATCTTGCTTGGTGTAGGATTAAACTTCTTTGGAAAAGATACAAGTATGGAAATTTTCTTATTAAATGCAATATTTACTGGAATTATTACAGTAATTGTATTGTTCTTAAATAAGAAATATAACTGGTCAGAAAATTAAATAAAAGGAAAATATTTACTTTCCCAATTCTTTTTTTATTGAAAGAAACATGTTTTAAAAAATATTACAGGAGAAAACAATAATGGAACACCCAAGGATTTTACATGTTATCTTCAGCAACAATGCTAGAAAGTTTCAGTTATTTTGTATTCGCAGTGATACTAGTACTTTATATGACTGATGTATTGCATTTTACAGATTCATTTTCAACATATTTCTTTGGAATAGCTTATGGTATGACTTATTTATTCCAAATAGTTGGAGGATATCTAAGTGACAGATATTTAGGAAACAGAAAAGTAGTATTGATCGGAATAATTTTAATAGCAATTGCACAGTTGATTTTTACATATGATGCAAGTCCATATCACATATCAGCAAATATGGCAAATCATTCCACATTTTTATACACAAATCAAGAAATATTATTCCTCATTGCAGTAATTGTAATGTCAATTGGAGTGAGCTTTTTTACAGTAAGTATAACTTCATTTATTAGTTTATTTTACAAAGAAGACTCAAAACTTGTTGATTCAGCATTTTCAATATTCTACTTATTCAGAAATATTGGAGGATTTCTTGCACCAGTAGTTGTAAGCAGTGTTGTAGGTATTCACGACCCTAAATTATATCAGTATGGATTTTTATATGGCTTTATTGCAATAATCGCATGTTTAATTCTATTTTTAGCATTTAAAAACAAAACTTTTGTATCTGTTGATGGAAAACCACTTGGAGTTACACCATAATTTAAACTTCAAAAAGAAAATAAGCAAAAAAGTAGTGCTAAATTAAGCAAATCAGAAATCAGTAATTTAAAAGCAATTGCGTTAATATTAATGGCAGTTATTGTATTTTTAATGTTCAGCCAACAGATATTTACAACAATTATTCTTTTTGCAAAACAGCACGTAAACAATATACTTCCAATTATTAATTCACAAATATCCCATTCACTTTATGTATCTATAAATCCACTGTTTATCATAATCCTTACTCCAATTTATCTTAAATTATTCCATAAACTCAGTGAAAAGAATATGGCAGTTAATACATATACAAAAATAGGAATAGGATTGTTATTAACAGGAATTGCATTTTTAGTTCTATTTATTGCAACACATGATTTAAATGCAAATACAAAAATAAACATGGTTTGAATCATATTATTCAGTTTCTTTTTAGATAACGCAGAACTACTTATAATACCAGTTTCTTTAAGTTTAACTTCGAAATTAGCACCAAAAAAATATGCTTCATCAATAATGGGGATATTTTATGTTTCATTCAGTATTGCTTCAATAATTGGATGAGTTCTAGCATCAGCATTCCCGAATAATAGTGCAACAATGCTACTCAATACAATTCCAATTGCAAATATTCAAACATATTTCATGATATTTGCAATAATAGGGCTTCTTTGTGGAGCGTTATGGTTATTATTTAGAAAGAAAATTGAAAACCTTACCACAATATAATAATGGTTAAAGTCAGTGAAACTGGCTTTACAACCATTTCACCATTATAAAACTAAAAAAGAGCTATTCTAAATCAAATAGCTTATCTTCATAGTTTTCAACAAAATATCTTAAATTTTTTCTACCCCTTACAGTAAAAGTGTGGCCTTCTTTTTCAAGCATTTCTTTTTGATATTCTATTCCACCAGGAAACTTCGGATTTAATTCCCCATCTTTTTTAAGAGTTCTCCAGAAAGCTATTTTATTATCATCACGCTCTTCACTAGCTTTTGATGCTAATGATATAAATATTCCTGCGGTAAGTGGGCAAGTAAATTCTGCATTATACTTTTTAGCCAAGTATTCTCTTATTTCAACCATTGTAATTACTTTTCCTTCAGGAATTTTAGACATGATTTCATGATATTCAATTGGTGGTGCAAGAAGCATGTTTTCTCCACCATAACGTTTAATAGACTTTTCATCTTCAATTTTGATTACTTTTGGCATGTCCTTTGAATCATGCAATTTCTCATTAAAACTTTTAAGTGCAATAGTTTTAAATTTCACTTCAAAAGTATAAAATATTATTCTAATAATTGGAATAATGTTAAAAAAAGTAGTTTTAATTGAATGAAGATTATCTTGTTAATTGATAAGATTAAAAATTAGTGTATTTAAGAGGGTGAGAGAAAGATTTTCCCATCACAAAATGTGATGGAGAATTTATCTTCTCAATGATGTTTTCTCTATTTAATTTAAATATGGCTGAATCTATACGATTCCTTGAGCATTCATTGCGTCAACAACTTTTTTGAATCCAGCAATGTTTGCTCCTGCAACATAGTTTTTCTCCATGTCGTATTCTTTAGCAGCTGCGTCAACATTTGCAAAGATGTCTTCCATAATACCTTTGAGTTTTGCGTCAACTTCTTCAAAGGTCCAGGATAATCTTTGGGAGTTTTGAGACATTTCTAATGCGGAAGTAGCTACTCCACCAGCATTGGATGCTTTACCTGGTGCGAATAATACGCCATTTTCTTGTAAGTATTCAGTAGCTTCAATAGTGGTTGGCATGTTTGCTCCTTCAGCAACAGCAGTAACACCATTTTCAACTAAGATTTTTGCATCTTCTAAGAGTAATTCGTTTTGAGTAGCACATGGTAATGCGATGTCACATTTAATGGTCCATACACCTTTACCTTCGTGGTATTCTGCGCTTTCTCTTGCTTCTGCGTATGCAGTTAATCTTTCACGTCTTACTTCTTTTACTTCTTTGAGTAATTCTACATCGATTCCTTCTGGGTCGTAAATCCAACCGGTAGAATCGGAACAGGTTACTGGTTTACCGCCTAATTGTTGAGCTTTTTCAATAGCGTAAATTGCTACGTTTCCAGCTCCGGAAACTGCGATAGTTTTACCAGCAAGATCAATGTCATTTGCTTTTAACATAGCGTTAGTGAAGTATAATAATCCATAACCAGTAGCTTCAGTTCTTGCAAGGGAACCACCGAAGGTTAATCCTTTACCAGTTAATACTCCTTCGTATAAGTTTGTGAGTCTTTTGTATTGACCGAATAAGTATCCTACTTCACGAGCACCTACACCGATATCTCCAGCAGGTACATCAGTGTCAGCACCAATGTGTTTTGCTAATTCAGTCATGAAACTTTGACAGAAAGCCATAACTTCTCTATCAGATTTTCCTTTAGGATCAAAGTCAGATCCACCTTTTCCTCCACCAATTGGAAGTCCGGTTAAGGAGTTTTTGAAGATTTGTTCGAAACCTAAGAATTTAATAATACCAACGTTTACAGAAGGGTGGAAACGTAATCCGCCTTTATAAGGTCCAATAGCACTGTTGAATTGTACACGGTATCCAGTGTTTACTTGTACTTGTCCGTTGTCATCTACCCAAGGAACACGGAACTTGATTTGTCTTTCTGGGTTAGCTAATCTTTCAAGAAGTGCATTTTTTCTGTATTCGTCTTCATTTTCTTCAATTACAACTCTTAAAGATTCCATTACTTCACATAAAGCTTGGTGAAATTCTGGTTCTCCAGGGTTTTGTTCAATAATAGTTTCAATTACTTCATCTACGTATGACATAAATTATTCCTCCAAAATTAAATTTCTAATTTATTTGAGAATATTATTAAATTAAATTTTTTTGCTGACTTTGCAGCAGATTTAACAATATAATTAATTATATGGATGTTCTCATATTTAAATATTATTCAATTTTTAGTAAAATATTAAATCAAATCCCATATATTTTAATAATTATATTAAACAATGTACAATAAAATATAACAAATAATAATTAATTGAACATAACTTTTAAGATAAAAATTTAAAATGTCTAACTAAAATAATCAAAAAATGGACAAAGTCGGAAAATCATTGCCAACCAACAAATTCCGAAGTCATGAAAAATACAAAAACCACATTTTCAAACTAAAAAATCATGAAAATCCGAACAATATATAACAGTATTTTTAAAAAAAATAAACAAAAATATATAGAAAATAAAAAAGCACATTGCTTTATATACCATTATCGACAATATACAATATATCATACACTGAAAATTAAATTTTAGTGTACAAACTAGCAAGGTGATTTAATGAACGGGGACAAAGTAACAAAAACACAATATGATAAATTAAAAAACAGCTATCTTGCAAAAAACAGAACACTACACTCATTGTATGTAGAAATTAACGAGGAAACACCAGTAAACCAACAGTTATTTTTTAAATTAATCAACAAGATCCGCCAAGAAGAAGGATTAAGTGATTATTATACAATAGATAAAAAGAAAAAAAGAGAAGCAATATTATAGAAAAATTTGGAATTTATTCCAAAATTCTATAATTAGTATTCAACATAATATCTTAAAACAGCAGCAATACCACCAAATGCTCTGAAAAGTTGCATACCTTCTTCAGTTTCAGTGGAAATGAATTCTACAACAGTATTCATTTCTTCTGCTTTTTCAACAAATTCATCAGCTAAATCTTTAGACGCTACTTCTTTAAAAGTATCATTACAGTTAGGACATTTTTCATCGAATTTATCTGCTTCAGCCTGAGTTTTAACAGTTGCTTCAATTTGAGTACCACAGTTGGTACATTCAAATGTTTTACGCATGCTGGATAAATCTTCAGAGATAAGTAAAGTGTCTACAGCACCCATAATCAAGTTAGTTCTAACCTGATTTTCACCGTAGGAACATAATCCTTTGTCTTTGGTTAATTCTTTTAAGAATCTTTGAACTTGTTTTTTCTCATGCATTACATCTAAGTTATCTAAGATGTCTGCAGATTTATCAATAACTTCACGAATACCCGGTTCTCCAGTATATGAAGTATCTACTGTTGCAATTATTTTGTCTTTAAGTTCATATTGGAGGTAATCTCCTTGAATGAATTCTTCTTTGGTAAAACCAGGTCCACCAACAATAATTCCTTTTAAATCATCTTTGAGATCTAAAAAGTCATCATTCATATGTTCTCCAACACGTTTTTTAAACTCGTGAGCAGCAAGGTCAATTACACGGTCAAACCTTCTTTGTGATTGTCCCCCAGCCTTGTGCTTACCTGGAACACCACTGGTCAAGTGAGATAAAATATTAACTTTTTTACCTTTTAATGTAGCAATAGTAGCTTCTTTTCTGTCAACTACTGCAAGACCGTAGGTATCTCTTTCTTCAATGATTTCTTCTAAAGGTTCAACGAAAAATTCGTTGTTACATTTATACCAGTAGGTTGTAATTGGTTCAGGTGGTTCTAAAACGAATTTTTCCATCTTTTCAGTACCCGGACCACCTTTAGGAATCATACCTACAAATAAAACTAAACCATTTGCAGGAGGTTGTTTGTATAAACGTATGCTTTGTAAGATTACTTCAATTGCAGATTGTACATTTTTTCTTGTTTGTTTACTCTTAATGTTAGCACTTTGTCCGAGTTCATCTCTCATGTGCTTACCAACATCACTTAATTGTTTATCAGGCGGAATGTAAACGGAAACAAGCTCTGTACCTCTACCTCTTTTTCCAGATAATTCTTTTAAAGTTTTTTTGAATTCATATAATTCTTTTGATGATACTTCAGCCATGTTATCCCTTATAATAATTAAATCAGTATAATAGTATAAATTATCTTTTTTTATATATAAATAATTAATGAAAAAATAGCCTAATTTTGACTAAATCACCAAAAACAATAATATATAATTAAAAGAAATAAGAATGTAATGAAATGGAAAATTGGTAATGTTAAAATAGCAAATCAGATAGTTCTAGCCCCAATGGCAGGAATATGTGACCATGCATTCAGAAGTATAATTAAAACCATGGGTTGTGGTTTAATTGAAACTGAAATGGTTTCAGACAAAGCAATAATGTACAATAACTTCAAAACCCAAGAAATGCTATTTATGAAAGATGAGGAAAGACCTATTTCACAGCAAATCTTTGGCTGCGGCACAGAATCATTTAAAGTAGCTTCACAATACATTTATGAAAATATGAAACCTGACATTATCGATATCAATATGGGATGTCCTGTTAAAAAAGTAGCTATTAAATCAAAGGCAGGAAGTGCTCTTTTAAAAGATCCAGACAAAGCAAGAAAGATTGTTGAGACTGTTGTAGATACAGTTCCAATACCAGTTACTGCTAAAATTAGAAGTGGATGGGATGAAAGTAGCATTAATGCAGTTGAAATGGCTAAATTAATAGAAGATGCAGGTGCATCAGCAATTACTGTTCATCCACGTACCCGCCATCAAAGATATGATGTTCCAGCAGACTGGTCTTTAATCAAAGAAGTTAAAGATAGTGTTTCAATCCCAGTTATTGGAAATGGAGATGTTCGCTCCTGCTATGATGCTAAAAGAATGCTTGATGAAACTGGCTGTGATGCGGTAATGATTGGAAGAGCAACTCTTGGAAATCCATGGCTTATAAAACAATGTATTGACTATATTGACCATAATATTGAGCCTGAGAGAATTTCAGTTGAAGAAAAAATAAAAATGGCAAAAAGACATGCAGATATTCTTGAAAAGACACTGCCTGAAAAATTAGCAATTTCAAGAATGAGAACCCAGACTGCATATTATATGAAAGGAATGTATAGAACTGTTGATATAAAGCCAAGATTATTCAAAATGAACACAAAAGAAGAAATATTTGATTTATTGGATGAATATTTATCAACCCATAAAGATGATTTTGTAAGAATGTTCTAATTAAAAAACTTTATAAGACATTATAAGTTAATTATTAAAGTAAGTGATAGTATGGTTTTAAGAAGATGCCCACAATGTGGTTCAACAAGTGACGACCAATATGGTTTTTGTATTAAATGTGGTTATGAATTTCCAAAAATAGACCCAACAAAAAAACAATGTCCGTTATGTGGAGTAGAAAATCCTGACGAAGCAGAATTTTGTGTTAAATGTGGAACACCATTAGTATTGAATAATTTTAATGCTCAAGGAAAAATAAATCCAATTATAATTAATAAAAATGCTGGAGCACCTGTTTCAGCACCAGCCCAAGGAAAATGGACTAGATTGATTATCATATTTGGATATGTTTTCTCAATTTTAGGTGGTCTTATAGGATTAATCCTTGCACTTTATTTAGTTACAAGAAAAGACCCAAGCCTAAGAAAACACGGAATTATCCAGCTTGCAATATTCGGATTCTATGTTGTAGTAATTGCTGCACTATACGCAAGTGGAATGATACCGCCTGAATTAATAACTAACTATACTCAACTACTCGCTGGAAACTTTACCCGCTAAAGGTAAATACATAACAATAGCACCATCACCATTTGAATAATACTTAGGAACAACCCTATCCTGTTTAAAATTAAATTTTTTGTAAAATTCAATAGCTCCAGTATTGTTTTCATTAACTTCAAGAAAAATTGTATCTAAATTAAGTAAGGACAATATTGAGATCGCCTTAACCAAAAGCTGGGTTCCAGCTCCCAAACGTCTGTATTTTTCATCAACAGCTATTGAAATAATATGTCCGTTAAACTCATATTTAACCCAAAACATTACATAACCAATTACATACCCTTCATGTTCAGCTACTAGAAATCCTATACCCATTTCATATAACTGCTGAAACATTTTCATCCCGTATGATTGGTCAAAAGATGAATTTTCTATTTCAAAAACTCTTTTTAAATCATTTGGATTAAATTTTCGTATAATCATAATCAATAACTATAAAAAACAATGTATTTAATACTTTGGTTATATTAATATTCTATTGAGGATTAAATTATGTGGCAAGATTTTGGAGATTATATTTTAAGTCAAGCTGGAGATAAACCAGTCAAAATTGCAGAAATAGGTGTTGGAAAGTTTGATCAGATTTCAAACCTTTTATCTGAAAAGGAAAATGTAACAATAATAAAAACAGACATCATTCCTAAAGATGAAAGTGTAATAAAAGACGATGTTACAAACCCAAATTTAGAATTATATGATAGTGTAAGCATTATCTATTCAATCAGACCTCCAAGTGAGCTTCAGCCCCACATAATAAATCTTGCACAAAAAATCAATGCACAGCTAATCATAAAGCCACTTACAAATGAAGATTTGAATACTGGCAGAGTAAAAATGAAATTAAAGAATCATAAAAAAGCTAGTTTTTATATTCTAAAATAATAAAAAACTTACAACTCATGTAGATTAAACAATATAAATCAAATTATTTCAAATAAATATACAATATAAATGATTTTAGAATGAATTAAATATATGAGTTTAATACAAAGTGCAATAATTTTTAATGATAAAACAAAGAATTTTATATTTAGAAAATCCCTGAAAAGTGATAAAATGAAAATCCTGTTACTTGGCGGTACAAAAGACTCCATCAACATCATAGAGTTTATCAAAAAAAACTATGATGCATACATTCTAACAACAACCACAACCGAATACGGAGCAAAACTTGCAAATGAAGGTGGAAGTGATGCTACAATTGCACGCCCAATTCCAAAAGATGAGTTAATTGAAATAATAAAAAATGAAAACATTGATTTACTTATTGATGCAACCCATCCATTTGCAAAACACATAACTCAAACCAGCACAAGTATTGCAAAAGAGTTAAAATTACATTATATGCGCTTTGAAAGACCTACCACCAACTTAGAAAACATTGATACAAGTAACGTGCATTATGTAAATTCATTTGAAGATGCAGGAAAACTAATTGCAAAAGAGTATAGCAAAGGAAATGTATTACATTTTGCAGGAGCAAACACCATGGAAGACATTCTAAAAAATGTTTCTACAGACAGATTCTACCCAAGAATTTTAAAAGTGGAAAAATCTATTGAAAAATGCAAACAGTTAAATGTAAATCCTAATCACATAATTCCAATGAATGGCGCTGCAAGCACCCAAGAAAATATTGATCTAATTGAAAAATATGATGCAAAAGTAATGATTACAAAAGAAAGTGGTGAAATTGGGGGCGTAATTAATAAAATCGAAGCAGCAAATGCAAAAGATATTGCAATAGTAATGATTCAAAGACCACAAATTGAAGGATTAAATAAAAACGATATTGTATCTAATTTAGATGAATTAGATGCAAAATTAAAAAACTTTTTTTAAAATTATTAACGCCGAGACTGGGATTTGAACCCAGGCGGAGAGACTCCACAGGATTTCAAGTCCTGCGCCTTACCAGACTAGACTATCTCGGCATACATGAAAAAGAATATTAAAAAATAATTGTTTAAAAAATATTTATAAAAAATAGATATAAAATAACGCCGAGACTGGGATTTGAACCCAGGCGGAGAGACTCCACAGGATTTCAAGTCCTGCGCCTTACCAGACTAGACTATCTCGGCATATATGAAAAGGAATATTTAGAAAAAATCTAAATATCTATCCTTTAAGTTCAATTTCAATACTTACATTATCAGGAACGTTAATTTTCATAACTTGTCTCATAGCACGTTCGTCAGCCCCAATACCGATTAAACGTTTATGAATTCTAAGTTCCCATTTTTCCCAAGAAGCTTTTCCTTCTCCATCTGGAGATTTTCTTGTAGGTACTACTAATTTTTTAGTAGGTAATGGGATAGGACCAGACAAGTCAACACCAGTTCTTTCAG
Organism: Methanobacteriaceae archaeon; assembly: GCA_029219465.1. Classification (NCBI taxonomy): domain Archaea; kingdom Methanobacteriati; phylum Methanobacteriota; class Methanobacteria; order Methanobacteriales; family Methanobacteriaceae; species Methanobacteriaceae archaeon. The sequence continues at coordinate 172,508 of JAQXTL010000004.1, forward strand.
CAATTTTTTTGAGTTGATCACAAACGTATGCTAATTTTTCTGGGTCTGTTCCTGTAAGCTTAATTCTTGCTTGATTCATTTAGTATCCTCCAATAAAACAAAAAGAAAAGAAAGTAAAAGATTACTTTCTAATTATTGTTTACAAACTTATTTTGCTGGGGTAACGTTGAGACATAATCCAGCTGCAACAGTTTGACCCATATCTCTGATAGCAAATCTACCCATTTGTGGGATTTCTTTTGCGTTTTCGAGACACATTGGTTTGGTAGGTTTAATTTTAACGATAGCTGCGTTACCAGTTTTTAAGAAGTCTGGGTTTTCTTCGTCAACAGCACCGGTAGCAGGGTTTAATTTTTTAGATAATTCTAAGAAAGTACATGCTACTTGGGAAGTGTGACAGTGGAATACAGGAGTGTATCCAACGGTGATTACACCAGGGTGTTGTAAAACAACAACTTGTGCGTCGAATTCTTTAGCAACGGTAGGTGCGTTGTCAACGTGTCCAGCTACGTCTCCTCTTCTGATATCGTTTTTACCAACACCTCTTACGTTGAATCCGATGTTGTCACCAGGTTCAGCGAGATCGAATACTTCGTGGTGCATTTCGATAGATTTAACTTCTCCGGAAGCTCCAGCAGGTTCAAAGATAACGTTTTCACCTTTTCTCATGATACCGGTTTCAACTCTTCCTACAGGTACGGTTCCTACACCAGTGATGGAGTAAACGTCTTGAATAGGTACTCTTAAAGGTAAGTCGGTAGGTTTTTCAGGTGGGGTTAATTTGTCTAAAGCGTCAATTAAGGAGTCACCTTTGTACCAGGAAGTGTTTTCACTAGCTTCTTTAATGTTGTCTCCTTCAAATGCGGATAATGGGATGAAAGGTACTTCATCAGGTTTGAATCCTACGGTTTTGATTAAGTTGGAAACTTCTTCTTTTAATTCGTTGAATTTGTCTTCGGAGTAGTCTACAACATCGATTTTGTTAATTGCAACGATTAATTGGTTAATACCTAAAGTTTTGGATAAGAATACGTGTTCTTTGGTTTGAGGCATTACACCGTCGTCTGCAGCAACTACTAATACACCAGCGTCAGCTTGGGAAGCACCAGTAATCATGTTTTTAACGAAGTCTCTGTGTCCAGGACAGTCTACTACAGTGTAGTCGTATTTTTTGGTGGAGAATTTTTGGTGAGCTAAGTCGATAGTTACTCCTCTTTCTCTTTCTTCTCCTAATTTGTCCATAACAAATCTGAATTTGTTTTCTCCGTCGTCTAATTGTTGTTCAGCGATTGCACCAGCTTTTAATAATAAGTGTCCAACTAAAGTGGATTTTCCGTGGTCAACGTGTCCAATAAATGCTAAGTTAAGATGTTCTTTTTCTTTTGCCATTATAATAACCTCTTTGTAATATTAACAAACAATATCTATAAGCTTAAATGATAGCTTAAATGTACATTTATAATTCAACATATAAATAGATAATGTTTTTTTATGAATTTTAATAAAAAAATATAAAAATTAAAAAATTTTAATTTTATAAATCTCCTAAGTAGTGGCTTGCAGGGAATGGTTCTGCAGATAAGCCTTTTCTTTGTCTGATTTCTCTTACGATTTGATTTTGCATCTCACGTGGGAGTGGTTCAAATCCAGCGATTTCAGTAGACCATAAACATCTACCTTCAGCAGCAGATCTGATATCTCCAGCGAAACCGAACATTTCAGCTACAGGAACTTTGGATTCGATTCTAGCCATATCACCAGTTTCTTGACCCATGTTTACGATTTGACCTCTTCTGTTTTGGATCTCACGAGTACAGGAACCCATGTAATCGTTAGGAGTGTCAATAACTACTTTTTGCATTGGTTCAAGTAAAGCTGGTTCAGCGAGCATCATGGAACCTAAAACTGCGTTTCTGATAGCAGGTAATACTTGAGCAGGTCCTCTGTGAACTGCGTCTTCGTGAAGTTTTGCATCGTGGAGTTTGAATTTTAATCCCATAGCGATTTCGTTACCTAAAGGACCGTTTTCTAAAGCGGATTCAAATCCTTCGATTAAGAGTTCTTTAACTTCGTCTAAGTATTGGATACCACGAGTCATGTTAAGGAAGATACTTCTGTTGTGAACAGCCCATACTCTTCTAGCTTCTTCTTTATCTAAACCGAATTCCATGAAGTCAGCAGCAGATTCTTTACCTTTAACTTTACCTTCTTTTAAGTCACCATTTTGGATAGCATCGAATAATTCTTGTTCGATAGGTTCAACGGTAAGGTAGAATCTGTTGTGTTTGTTAGGGGATTTACCTTCAACTTGTGGAGATAATTGTCTTACAGTTTCTCTGTATACAACAATAGGTTCGGAAGTAGTAATGTCTACACCTTTTTCTCCAATTCTGTAACCGATAACTTCTAAGTGAAGTTCTCCCATACCTGATACTAAGTGTTCACCAGTTTCTTCGTTAATATCGATTTTAACGGTAGGGTCTTCTTTACCTACTTGTCTTAAAACTTCAATTAATTTTGGTAAATCTTTAGTGTTTTTAGCTTCTACAGCAACAGTAACTACAGGTTCGGAAATGTGTTCTAATCCTTCGAATTCAACAATTTTGTGTTCAGGATCACATAAAGTTTCACCAGCAATAGCTCCTTTTGCACCAGCTACATATACAATGTTACCAGCAGGAACTTTGTCAGTGTTAACTCTTTCAGGTCCGAAGTAGACACCTACTTGTTGTACTCTGGATTTTCCGTGAGAACCAACGAGGTATACTTCTGAACCTTTTTCGATAGCTCCTCCGTAAACCCTACCAGTTGCAATTTCACCAGCATGTTTATCTACAGATACGTTGGTAACCATTACAGCTAAAGGTCCGTCAGGGGAAGTGGAAACCATACATTCACCAGCAGGTGATTCGATGTCTCCGTCCCATATGTTAGGTACTCTGTAAACTTGTGCTTCTTTAGGAGAAGGTAAGTGTTCTACTACCATACCCAATAATACATCGGATAAAGGTACTTTTTGTGCTAACTCTTTTTGTTTTTCATCGTTACAGTATTGGATGATGTCGTTGAAGTTAACACCGGTTTCTTGCATAGTTGGTACGTTAATCGCCCAGTTGTGGTATGCTGAACCGAAAGCTACACTACCATCAGTGAAATCTAAAGACCATTCTTCTTTTTTATCTTCAGGAGCCATGTTTTTGATTAACTTGTTAGCTTCCATGTAGATGTTGATGAATCTTTTTTGTAATTCTTCTGGTTCTAATTTTAACTCGTTGATTAATCTGTCAACTTTGTTAATGAATAAAACAGGTTTTACGTTTTCTTTTAAAGCTTGTCTGAATACAGTTTCAGTTTGAGGCATGATACCTTCTACAGCACAAACTACTACTACTGCACCGTCTACAGCCCTCATAGCACGAGTTACGTCCCCACCGAAGTCAACGTGACCTGGAGTATCGATTAAGTTGATTAAGTATTCTTTTTCTTTGTAATCGTGTACCATAGATACGTTAGCTGCATCAATAGTAATTCCACGAGCTTGTTCTTGTTCGTCGAAATCTAAGAATCTTTGGTCACCAGCAAGTTCTTCGGAAATCATTCCTGCACCTGCAAGTAAGTTATCAGATAAAGTGGTTTTACCGTGATCAATGTGAGCACAGATACCAATGTTTCTGATTTGTTCTGGTTCATACATTAATTCTTTGATTTTTGCAATCATTTTGTCTCTTCTACTCAAAATAACCACCTAAAAAACATTAAATATGATTAGTGTGCTGCTTTAGCAACTCTTTCTTTCTCTTCAGCTTTTCTTAAAGCAAAGCTTCTTGAATCTTCTTCAGATGCAAGGATTAATTCATCAGCTAAACATTCTGCAACAGATTTTCTATTTTTGAATGAAGATTGTAAAGTACCTCTGGTTAAGAAACCTAAGGAAAGGTCAACTCTTCTTTGTGGAGAAATATCTACAGCTACTTGGTATCCAATACCACCGTATTTTACACGAGTGATTTCTTCACGAGGTGCGGTATTTTCAACAGCTTTAACTAAAACTTGAACAGGGTTTTGTTTAGTTCTTCTGTTGATGATTTCTAAAGCTTCTTTAACGATTAAGTAAGCTTTATTTTTCTTACCGGAGTTGAGATGGGTTCTCATGATTTTGTTCATTAATCTTTCAACAATAGAAATTTTAGATTTTGCAAATTGTCTTTTTACGTGTCTACCAGAAGTATGTGGAACTAAAGTTTCATCTAAGCAGATATATTTTACTAAACCTAAGTCCTCAACTTTTACTTCATCGAGATCCCATTTATCGAATAATTTACTCATAAAAATAACCACCTTATCTTACAGGTTTTTCAATTTTTCCACTTACCATTTCGGATAAAGCAACGTTGTTTACTTTGGAAACTTTCCAACGAACTCCAGGAATATCTCCCATAGATCTTCCGGATGGTCCACCGATTCCTTCAATCATTACTTCATCGTGTTCATCGATAAATCCAATAGCTCCGTCACCTGGTGCGAAAGCAGTTAATTGTTTACCGTTTTTAATTAATTGAACACGTACACATTTACGAATAGCAGAGTTAGGTTGTTTTGCTTCTATCCCTACTTTCTCGATTACAATACCTCTAGCTTGAGGAGCTCCTTCGAGAGGATCTGCTTTAACATCTAATCTTAAAGCTCTTCTTTTGTAATCTACATCTTTCCACTTAAAATTTTGTCTATTTTTTTTAAGTTTTTTTGCAGCAAAAAGTCCTGGCATATTTTTTTCCTCGAATTTTGTCTTAAAAACATATCTAAGAATCCACCGCTGCGATTTATACTATAAACTATAGTACAATCTAAATTCTAAGATATAAATCAGTAATAATAAAAGTTAGATAAAAAAATTTATCTAAAAAAGATATCATGAAATAATATTAAAAACATTGACAAAAAGCACACATAGTCAAGTTATAACCAGTACAGATATCTTATGGTAATTTATATATTTTAACCTTTATAAAGGTATGTATTTAGTTAATTAATAAATAAAAAAAAGTAATTTATAAAAAAAATAAATTAAAATAAAATAGCTAAAAAAGCTATTTTAAAATAATATTATCAATATCGTGTTGTCTATTAGCTAATAATTTAGCTCTTTCGATATTAATTCCGTTTTTACCGATAGCAATACGTTTGTTGGTATTGTCTGCTGTGACAATAGCTATTTTTTCACCTGACTGTTTTTGACTTATTTTAACAAACTGTAACTTTGCAGGGGATAAAACATTTTTGATAAATTGTGCTGGGTCATCGTTTAATTCAATGATTTCAACACTTTTATCTACTGCTCTTTGAACTTTAGAAACGGAACTTCCACCTTTACCGATAGCGAGTCCCATGTCACCATTTTTCACAATGAAAGTGACTTTTCCATGTTCATCATCGATAATGCAATCTTTAACCATTGCTCCAGTCATACTTTCGAAAAGAGCTATGAATCTTATTTCATTTGCACTAAGTTTAATAGACACGTAAATCTACCTCAAATCGTCTAATATTGTAGAATCTCCTGGATCGTTAACGATTAATGTAGCAACTGTGAAAGGTTTACCACAAACAGACCCTAAATCTACACTAGTTCCATCATATACGATAGATGGGATTTCGGAAAGATTTGCATAATATTCAACATCTTCAATAATTTCTTTAGGAGCGTTAGCAGCAACAACAACGAGTTGGCCTTTTCCTAATTTTAAAGATTGAATTGATTTTTCAGAACCTAAAGTTACATCACCAGTATCGACAGCTACTCTGATTCCTCTATCTACGTCCATCATCTAGCCTCCTATTCTTTTTTATAATCCATTTTGACACCGATAGAACCGGTACCAAGAGGTATTGGTTGTCCAATAATAATATTTTCGATGATACCTGTTAACTCATCTACTTCACCACGAATACTTGCGTGAAGTAAATGTTTACCAGTTTCTTCAAAAGCTGCACGAGCTAAAACACTTGATTTTTCACCACTAATACCATGTCTTCCAATAGATTTTACAACACCTTCGGAAGTCATAATATCTGCAACTAACATAATGTGTCTTACATCCACACTAAGACCTTGTTCGGAAAGGGTCTTTTGAGCTTCGTTAATAATTGATCTACGAGCTGCTTCAATACCCAAAACTTGGCCAATTTCGTGAATATTATTGGTAGTAGTTCTTACTTGGTCAATACCATCCATAGAAAGAACTTCTTTAAGATTTGATCCTTCAGTGTGGATAATCCACTCATCATCACGACGGATGATAACTCTTCCAATATTTTTAATACCACTAATTTGTAAATCACGGAATTTGTCTGCTAAGAGACGAAGTTCTCTGATAATAAAATCAGAATCTTCTGCATTGCTAGATAAGACAATGTGGTCACCATTAATGACCGCTTTTTTAAAGGTTTTTAAGATTTTCTTATCAATCTCTTCCCTATCAAGTCTTTTTTCAGCAATCTTTTTATTATCTAAAACTGCTTCTACTTCCATGGTTCCGTAGTTTAAATTGAAATCTGAAAGGATATCGTTAATAGTACTTTTACCAATCTTGTTAGCTAAAGTTCTAACAAACTCTTCATCATCACGTTTGTCTTCAGTGAAATAAATATCCATAGTTGGAGTTTTAATTTTTTCTCTAGCGTCCACAATTTCAATAAGTCTCGGAAGACCTAATGTTACGTTTAACTCAGTTACCCCTGCATAGTGAAAAGTACGCATAGTCATCTGAGTACCCGGTTCACCTACAGATTGTGCAGCTACTGTTCCAACAGCCTCTCCAGCTTCAACATAAGCTCGGTCATAGGCCTGTTTAAGTTTAATGATGAGTTTGCGTAATTCATCATCAGTTAATTCTCTACTGACATAATGTTTAGCTAAATCTTCGATATAACTATCTGCAAAATCAATACCAAGACCTTCACTTTCATTAATCTCAGCAATCATTTCTCTAATTTTAGTTATAATTTCATCCATAGTTACACCTACTTACCTTCCATTCTAATTTCATCTATAAGAGTATCTAAGTTTGCTGGTTTACCAAAGTCAGATTTCGCTGGATCTACACCGTCTTCACCAAACATAGTTTGGATAACGTTACCTTGGTTGTCAGTAACAAGACCAGTAGATTTAACTTGTAAATCTTGTAAAGCGTTAACAAGTCTTCTTTGCATGTAACCGGATTGAGCGGTACGAATCGCTGTATCTACAAGACCTTCTCTACCCCCCATAGCGTGGAAGAAGAATTCAATTGGGTCAAGTCCAGATTTGTAACTTGAGTGAACAAATCCTTTCGCTTTTGCCCCTAACTCTCCTTTCTTGAAGTGAGGTAAGGTTCTGTTAATGTATCCTCTTTCGATACGTCCACCCCTAACTGCTTGTTGTCCTACACAAGCAGTAATCTGAGTAAGGTTCAACATAGATGCCCTAGCACCAGTACGTGCCATTACTACAGAGTGGTTTTCTACAGCCATTACATGATCGTAAGGGTCATCAGGATATTGTTTACCCATATTGAGGTAATGTTCTGCAATTTGACCAGACATATCCCTAGCTTCCCCGAGAACTTGCATGATTTTCATCTCTAAAGTTTCTTTGAGACTTCTACCAGGTAAAGCTTCAAGATAACCTTCTTCGTAAGCTTCAACAAGCTTATCTACTTCAGCCATCTTGTTTTGTAAGTGCTCATTAATACGATCTTGAGCTTCTTCAGGAATTTCTTCATCGTTTAAGGAAGTGGTAATTCCTGTTTTCATAATTCCACAGATAGCAAGGTCAGTAGACCTGTCTAAGAATTCTTTAGCTCTTCCAGGACCGTATTCTTTAACAATTTTATCCAAAATTTGACCTGAGAAAGAACCGTATGCACTTTCGTCAATAGCACCTTGTACAAGAATACCGTTTTTAATTACAACTTCAGCATCTTCAGGTGGGTAAACTACAGGACATTTGGAAATTTCAGCACTGTAAGCTAAGTTTAAGTCATTAGGTAATAATAAAGAGAATAACTCTTTACCAGTCCATTTTTCACCTTTGTCTTTGTAGATGAATGACTCTTCACTTTCATCAGGATCATATTTTAAAATCCACTGATTAGATTTGAATTTAGGGATTTTAAGGTGTGATTTTCTGATAATTTGTAAAGCTTGTTCTTCACTAAATTCAACACCATCACGTGTTAAGAGATAAGCACCACTAATGTGGTCGTGAATAGCACCGATAATAGGTCCACCAAACCTTGGAGATAAAATGTGTTCTTGTACACGCATTAATGATTTAGCCTCAGCACGAGACTCATCAGTTTGGAAAACGTGCATGTTCATTTCGTCCCCATCGAAATCTGCGTTGTATGGAGGACAGACACATAAGTTTAACCTGAAAGTTTTATATGGTAAAACTCTTACTTCGTGTGCCATCATACTCATTCTGTGAAGGGAAGGCTGACGATTGAATAAAACCATATCTCCATCTTTCAAATGTCTTTCAATAATAACACCTGGTTCTAAAGTTTCAAGGATGTATTCTTTAGTATCATCAGTAACTCTTCTTTTCCTACCGTTACTGATTACATAGTTTGCACCAGGGTGTATTTCAGGACCATTTTCGATGTATTGTTTCATTTCATCCATGTTCCATTCGTTAACGTAAGCAGGTACAGTAACTTCTTTTGCAATCATTTCTGGAACACCAACTTCGTTAATACTGATGTTAGGGTCCGGAGAGATTACGGTACGAGCAGAGAAGTTAACCCTTTTACCGGAAAGGTTGGATCTGAACCTTCCTTCTTTTCCTTTTAACCTTTGAGTTAAGGTTTTAAGTGGTCTACCTGATCTGTGTCTTGCAGGTGGAACACCACTAGCTTCGTTATCAAAGTAAGTGGTTACGTGATATTGTAATAACTCCCATAAATCTTCAACGATTAATTGTGGAGCACCTGCTTCCATGTTTTCAAGTAAACGTTGGTTAATACGTAAGATATCAACGAGTTTGTGAGTTAAATCGTCTTCTGAACGTTCACCAGTATCTAAGATAATAGATGGTCTTACAGTTACTGGAGGAACTGGAAGAACAGTTAAAACTAACCATTCAGGTCTAGCTACTTCAGGGTTTACACCCAATACGAAAGAGTCTTCATCAGAAATTCTTTCGAGTCTTTCACGAACTTCAGATGCAGTTAACTTGTAATCTTCATTTAAATTGTTTTCTTTGATAGCGTTTTTAAAGATGTTGTTTAAACGAGTGTTGTTTAATTCGTAAGAGCCATCAACATCATCATCTAAGTCAAATACTCTTTTTGCAAGTTTGCATAAGTAATCAACATCAACTAATTTTTCGCATAAACGTTCTAAGAGATTACTGTTAATTAAAAGCTTGTTTTGGAAGTATACCTCTTTTCCTTCAACAATGCTTTCTGCGATAGGTCCAATTTCTTCAATTGAAATGGAATCTGAACCGTAAACTTCATTGAATACTTTTTTGAACTCGAAAAGTGGGTCAATACGTTGAACGATTGAAACTGGTTTATCTAAAACAATTTTGTCTTGGATAGTACCACAGTGAGGACATTCTTCCCCATCTTTTTTAGCAACTTCGTAAATCTTTTTGAGAATGTCACTAATGCTCTCATTTTGAGCTTTGAGTTCCATAATTTTAGTAGTGTACTCTTCGATTTCTTCATCAGTTAAAAGAGCACGACCACATTCGTTACAAGTTGAACGTAAAATTTTATGAATAACTTCCCCAAAACCAACATGAATAACTGGTCTAGCTAATTCAATACTACCGAAGTGTCCTTGACAAACTCCACCTTTAGAACCACAGGTTCTACAAACTAAACTAGGATCAATAATACCTAAATGAGGGTCCATTAACCCTTTGTCAATAGGAAAACCATCATCACCGTAAGTATCAGGATATTCAACAGTAACAACAGACATTTTACGAATATCCTCAGGAGACATTAAACCAAAGTTAATTTTTTCAATTTTTTTAATAAATGCTTTCATGTTTTTTGCTCCTTATGCTTTGTCTCCTAAAACTAATTTAGGGAAAATACATAAACTCTTAAGTTCGTCTAATAATAATTTGAATGCATATGAAATTTCAACAGGATATGTTTCTACATCTCCACAGATAGGACAATACTTTTTGTGTTTACTAGTATCTTCTACTGCTAACATACCACAGTTTTCACATACAACAGCTTCATACTTGTCAGATTCATCAAGTAATCTTTCTTTTAATGTTAATGCTGCACCGTGAGCAATAAGACAGTCTCTTTCCATTTCTCCAAATCTTAAACCACCTTCACGTGCTCTACCTTCGGTAGGTTGACGTGTGAGAACTTGTACTGGTCCTCTGGAACGAGCGTAAACTTTATCAGTAGTCATGTGGTGTAATTTTTGGTAGTATGCAACACCAACGAAAATTTCAGCATCGATTCTTTCACCAGTTACTCCGCTGTATAAGGATTCACATCCTGCAGATTCAAATCCGTTATCAAGGAGTAATTGTTGAATTTCTGCTTCGAGAGTTTGGTTGAATGGAGTAGCATCGACTCTTTCACCTTCGAGACATCCTGCTTTACCTGCAACCATCTCAAGTACCTGTCCGATAGACATCCTGGATGGAATCGCGTGAGGGTTAACAATTAAATCTGGCACTACACCAAATTCAGTGAATGGTATGTCTTCAGGAGATAAGATTAAACCAATAACCCCTTTCTGACCGTGCCTGGACGCAAATTTGTCCCCAAATTCAGGTTGTCTTGTATCTCTTACTCTGATTTTAGCTAATTTGGAACCTTCAACAGTTTCAGATAAAAGAACTGCATCAACGATACCTTTTTCACCGTGTCTTACAGTAACAGAAGTTTCTCTTCTTCTATCTGCAACACTTCCGAAGTTTTCTTCTAAGAATCTTGGAGGTGAAGTTTTACCTATTAATACATCACCGGAAGTTACATATGATTCAGGGTTTACAACACCGTCACTGTCTAAGTTTCTGTAAGCTTCTTCAGATCTGTAACCTTTGACGTTCTTATCAGGAACTTCAAATTTGTCAACTTGACCACCAGCATATTTCTTTTCAGAAGTATCGTATGCTCTGAAGAATGAAGATCTTGCAAGACCTCTTTCTAAAGCACCTTTGTTAATAACCATTGCGTCTTCCATGTTATATCCTTCGTAAGACATCAATGCAACAACAAAGTTTTGACCGGAGGGTCTTAAGTCGTAATTGGTTGAATCAATAATACGTGTTTTAACAATAGGAGTTTGAGGGTGGTGTAACAAGTGTGCTCTGGTATCAGTACGTAATGCGTAGTTAGATACATATAAACCTAAAGCCTGTTTTGTCATACCTGCTTCCATTGTGTTCCTTGGAGAGGAGTTGTGATCGGAGAATGGAATAATTCCTGCACAAATACCTAACATGGTAGCTGGGTCAATTTCTAAATGAGTGTGTTCTTCACTTAAATCAGCTAAACTCATTGCAATATATGCATTTTCTTCTTCTTCAGCATCTAAGTATTCAATAAGACCATCATTAATTAAATTATCCCAGGTTAATTTACCGTTAGCAACCTTATTCATGTGATCATCAGTTAAAAGAGGAACTCCGTTTTTAACGATGATTAAAGGTCTTCTTGCTCTTCCAGGATCGTTGAATATGTAAATCTCATCATTTTCTTCATAGTAAGTAATGTTCATTTCATGAGAAATTACACCATTTCTTCTTTTTTCTCTCATTTCTTGAGTGAAGCTAATAGGGTCTTCACAAAAACCTAAGAGTTTTCCGTTAATATAGATTTTAGTTTGAGGATGTTGGTTGTTAAATACAGGAGGTTGTTCATTAGTTTTAGTTTCAACAACATCTTCAACGATTTCTTCCACAGTTTCAGTCTCTTCAATAGTTTCAACAGTTTCTTCTTCAACAAACTCGATTTCTTCAACTTCTTCAACTGCTTCTTCAACAGTTTCAGTTAAATCTACTTGAGGGAAATCTTTTTTGTATGATTCCCATTTAGCTCTACGTTTGTCTTTTTTAAATGGAACATTTAAACTATCATCTGCTTTTAATTCCTCATCATCGAAATAAGATTCGATAAATTCTGCATGAGTATTAATTTTTTCTAATGCTTCTTCATCACCAGCAAGTTCTTCTTTTAATTGGTTGATTACTGCATCAACTTCACTAAAAGGAGCTAATCTTTCAAAACCAAAGTAGAAGAATGCTTTTTTCTCATCAGTTTCAGGTTTTTTATAATCAGACAAACATTTCACCTCCTTATTTCAATTCCGTCCATTTGTTCAATGACATCGATAATTTCTTGATCGTCAGAACCTTCTGAAATATTACATAATAATGCTAAGTTCTTTACCAAACCACAGTTAGGTCCCTCTGGAGTTTCGTTTGGACATATTTTACCAAATTGAGTTGGGTGCAAATCTCTTGCTTCGAAGTGAGGTTGACTTCTGGTTAAAGGAGATACAACACGTCTTAAATGAGAAAGGGTTCCCATGTAACTTGTTCTATCTAATAACTGACTAACCCCAGCTCTTCCACCTACCCAATTACCGGTAGCAATAGCATGTTTAATATTTTCAGTTAAAACATCACTACGAACAGCTTGTTTAATAGAAAGTTCTTTACCACGTGAAAGACTTCTTTCAAGTTGATAACTCATATCTCTGGTTAAGTTAGTAAAAGCAACTCTGAATAAATCTTCCATTAAGTCACCAGATACTCTAAGTCTTTTGTTAGTGTAGTGGTCCTTATCGTGTGGATCTCTTTTTTCTTCGATAACTTCTAATAACATTTCAGTCATTTCAGCAAGATAAATCGCTTTATCGTGACATTTATCTTCCTCAATACCCATGTGAGGTAATAAATAACGATTGATTACGTCTTTAGCACGTTTATAACGGTAATCTTTAGGCATGTTTTTAGCTACTCTGTTACCGATGTATTTGATAGCAGCATCTTGTAAGTGTTGTCTTACTTCATCTTTATCCCCATTTCTAATGATGGATTGGTCAATGAAGTTATTCAATTCTTCAGAAGAAACTTGAATATCATCCGCAATCATCATTTGGAAGTTATTATCATCGGAAATAGCAGTAATTATTTCTTGATCAGTGGATAAACCAAGTGCTCTTAACAAAATAACTAATGGAATTTCTCCAGGAAGGTATGGGAATGAAATTCTTAAAAACGCTTTGTTTTTACGTGGTTTTTTGTATTCTAAAGTAATTCTAGCTTTGAAACCACTTTTAATAGAAGTTACAACAGCTTTTGCATGTCTGTCTTCAACTTCACCAATACGTTCAAGAATAATTTTATTCGGTGCAATTTCTTCCATAGTAACAACAGCTCTTTCAGAACCGTTTACAATGAAATATCCTCCTAAATCTTGAGGGTCTTCGTGTTTTTTAATTAATTCTTCATCACTAAGACCATTAAGATGACAAATATCAGATTTAAGCATAACTGGTAATTCACCAATGTATACTTCTTCTAACGGATTATCTTCTCCTTCTTCATTTAATGCCATTTCAAGATACATATCTGCAGAATAATTTAAATTCCTAAGTCTTGCTTCAGTAGGGTCAATAATGCTTCTAGAACCATCAGCTTCTTTGTTAGATGGTTTTTCAATGCGTATTTTCCCAGTCTTTAAAGTGTATTTACCATCATCTAAGGAAATAGGGTCAGTAATATCAATAATATTTTGAATCCTATTATTTACAAAATCATTGTAGGATTTTATATGATGGTCGACTAAATCATATTTATCGAAAAATGCATCAACTAATTTCCAATTATTCACTGTCATGAACATCCTCCAATTATATAAACGCAATAAAAATAATAAACTAAATAAAAATAAATAAAAAGGAAAACCTAATAACTAAATCATTTAATCATTATTCTTAATTTACTCCTAACTATCTCTTTTAAGATAATTCCTCTCAAACTAAGTTCAAATTTATTATAAATGAATTTCTAAAAAACAAAAAAAATACAGAAATTAAATATATAAACTTCACTAATTCTAATCTATATTATTGTTCAACAATCCTATAAGTGACAAAAACACCCGCAGTTTGACTTTCACGAGTTATTCTTAAAACATCACCAGGTCTTGCACCAATTGAATCTGCAACAGGATCATCAACTTTAATTTTAGGAAGATTCTTAAAATTATAATCAACATCACCAAATTCAGTTAAAATCTCATCTTCAGTCATGATTTCATGCTTTGGTACAAGCATATGTTTTTGAATATCAAATTCACTCAAAATAATTTCCTCCAGATAGAAAAGTTAAAATATAAAATTAGAAACAGGCCTGACGGGAATTGAACCCGCGGCCGCTTGGTTAAAAGCCAAGCGCTCTGCCAGACTGAGCTACAGGCCTATGAGATAAGTTAACACCATTTAAGTTTCAGGAGCGCCCTGGCCGGGATTTGAACCCGAGTCGCGGGCTCGACAGGCCCACATGATAGCCCCTACACCACCAGGGCATAGAATCTCAAACAGTATAACAGTACACTATTCAATTATTATGTTTCTCATCATATATAAAGGTTTCGGAAAAACATATTTTTTTCCAAAATTTTAATATGATTTCAAATTAATAACTGAAAAATCCCGCCTGCCGGACTTGAACCAGCAACATTTGGATCTACAGTCCAACGCTCTGCCAAATTGAGCTAAGGCGGGTAAATGGGTCCGCCCGGATTTGAACCGGAGTCTCAGGCTCCCAAAGCCCAAAGGATCGACCAAGCTACCCTACGGACCCACACACATAATAATGTATGCAGATAACATACTAATTATAAGTATATACGAAGTAGTATATAAAGGTTTTGGTTTTTCACCATATAGATGAAAAAATTTTGTCAACAATATAAAATTGAAGCCCCGGACGGGAATTGAACCCGCGACCACGAGATTACAAGTCTCGCGCTCTACCAGACTGAGCCACCGAGGCAATAATCCTACATTATAGAACAAAATTAAATATGTTAAAAGTCACTTAAATAGTTTACTATAAAACAAATAAATTCTCAATAAAATTTAAATAACAAAAATTTTATAATTAATAATCATGACAAATAACGAAACTGAATTATTAAATAATATTGAAAAAAATTTAACAAAAATCAAACAAAAAAATGCATTAACTCATTGTATCACTAATTCAGTTACAATTAATGATTGTGCTAATGCTATTCTTGCAATTGGAGGTTCACCATTCATGGCAGAAGATGCAGAAGAACTAGAAGAAGTTGTAAGTATAAGTGACACATTAGTAATTAATATTGGAAAATTAAGCAAAACCCAAATTGAAGCTATGGAAATAAGCTGTGAAACTGCAAATAAAACCAACACTCCAATTATTTTAGATCCTGTAGGAGTAGGAGTAACACAGCTAAGAAATAAAGTAACAATGGATTTAATTGAAAAATATAATATTTCTGCAATTAGAGGAAACATCAGCGAAATCAAAGCAATTGCAAAATTAGCAAATGTTTTAGATGAAAGTAATGCTGCTAAAGGTGTTGATGTAAACGAAGCAGATATCATTACACCAGAAAATTTAAAAGCAAATGGAGAAATAATTTGCGCATTAGCTTCAAAATTAAATACCACAATACTAGCTAGTGGACCAATTGACATTTTAAGCGATGGAAAACTAACAATAGCTATTGACAATGGAGATGAAATGATGCCATTAATAACAGGTAGTGGATGTATGTTATCCTCAATTGTTGGTACCTGTATTGGAAGTACAACACCTCTTGAAGGTTGTTTAGTTGCAATTTTAGCAATGAATATTGCTGGTGAAAAAGCAAGAGCAAAAGTAGACGAAAAAGATGAAGGTACAGGATCATTTAGAGCATACTTAATTGATTACTTATACCAAACAAATAGCACTAGCTTAATTAATAAAGCAAATATCAAGATATTATGAATTCTATAGATTTATCCCTTTACCTTGTAACAGACAACAGTGATGATGTTGAAAAATTCCTAAAAACAATAGAAGATGGTATAAAAGGTGGAGTTAGTGTAGTTCAACTTAGAGAAAAAACTGCAAACACACTTGACTTTTATAATTTAGCTTTGAGAGTTAAGGAAATTACATCAAAATATAATGTACCTCTAATTATTAACGACAGAATTGATATAGCACTAGCTATTGATGCAGATGGCGTGCACGTTGGTCAAAGTGACATGCCATGTGATGTTGCAAGAAAATTAATTGGTAAAGATAAAATTTTAGGAATATCTGCATCAACAATTCCAGAAGCACAAAAAGCACAAAAAGATGGTGCAGATTATATTGGAACCGGCGCTGTATTTCCAACTACCACCAAAGATGATGCTCCATCAGTTACAAAACAGGAATTAAAAGAAATTGTTGATTCAATTGACATACCAGTTGTTGCAATTGGTGGAATAACAATTGAAAATGCGTCAGAATTAATTGATACTGGAATTTCAGGATTATCTGTCGTAAGTGCAATAATGAGTGCTAAAAATCCAAAAAAAGCATCACAAGATCTATTAAATATTTTTAATAACTGATTTTATTTTTTTAAAAAAAAGAAAAAGTAAAAAAGTTATTTTTTACTGTTTTTAAGTGCTTCTACAGCAGCTAACTTTTTACCAGCTAACATACTGATACAAGCTCCACCACCACTACTTACATGACTCATTTGGTCTTCACAACCAAGTCCAGCGGTAGCAGCCGCAATATGTCCACCACCAATAATTGAAAAACCATCAGATTTTGCAATTGCATTAATTAAGTCTTCAGTTCCCATTGCAAATTGAGGATCTTCAAATACACCAGCAGGACCGTTAGCAAAGATTGTTTTTGCATCTCTGATTTCTTTTGCGTAATATGAGATTGTTTTTACACCAATATCGAAAATAGCTTCATTTGGGATTTCATCAGAGGCAATATCTACTCTTTTACCATCAATTTCACAAGCAACATCAATAGGATATTTGACTTTGTCTCCAAATCTTTCAATTAAATCTTTGGATTTTTCAACCATATCTTCATATCCTCTGCTTATAATGAAATCTCTGTTAACCTGACCAATATCCGCACCAGATGCCCATAAAACAATATTACCAACAATACCTGTTGTTAAAATAGAATCTGCAGTTCCATTGCTTAATACATTTTCCATTACATCAATAGAATCATCAGGTTTCATTCCACCAAGTAAGAATACACATGGGTGTTCCACATTATCTAAAGCATCTTGAATTACAGTTAATTCTTTTTCCATTACACGACCTGCTGCAGATGGAGTGTTAACAGTAAAACCAACTAAGGATGCCTGAGATCTGTGAGCTGCAGCAAATGCATCATTTACAAAGTAGTCAATTAATGGAGACAAATGTCTTACAAGCAATGTTTTTGACTGTTCTTCAGGAGTTCTTGAAAGTGATTCTTCTGAAAAGAAACGTGCATTTTCAAGTAAAAGAATTTCATGAGGTTTTAAATCACGAATAGCTTCTTTTGCAGCACTTGAGAATAATGAATCAATGTATTTGACTCTTAAGTTTAAAATGTCTGATAAAGCATCCGCATGTTGAGATAATGTTGTGAAATCCTTTTTACCCGGACGGCTTTGGTGTGCAAGAAGCACAACTTTAGCACCTCTTTTGGATAATTCCTTAATTGTTTGTGCGTGTAATTTTAATCTAGTATCATCTAAAATAATTCCAGTACTTGGGTCAACAGGAGAGTTAATATCAACTCTTACAAGAACTGTTTTTTCTTCAATATCAAAATCATCAATTGTTTTAAATTCAGCCATTTTCTCACTCTATAATTTACTTACCAAATCAAGTAAAGCATCTTTTGGACTTTCTGCTTTAATAATACCTGAAGCAAGTAATACTCCATCAGCGCCTAAATCCATAGCTGCTTTCATATCATCACCAGTAGTGATTCCCGCACCACATAAAACTTTAATGTCTTTGTTTATTGCTTTAACTTCGTTAACAGTGTCTTCAACAACTTCAGGTTGAGCCTGAGATACTGGAATTCCAGTTCCAATAAGTTCAGGAGGTTCAACTGCTACAGCAACAGGGTTAAGAGCAGCAACTGCTTTGGAAGTTTCAATATTGTTGGTACATACACAGGATTCAATATTATGTTCCACACACATTTTTACAACTTCAGCAATATCTGCTAATTTCATTCTATTTTCAGAATGGTTAATTAAAGTTCCACTGATACCTGCTTCAACTAATGTTTCAATCAAATTGGAACCAGTGTGTCCACCAGGTAAGATAGAATCAATATGTTGAGCAAAAATAGGAAGTGAAGTTTCTTGTTTTATTCTGTAAATATCAGCTGCTTGTGGAGATGCAACCATAGTAATTCCAGTTTCACTAGCAACACTTTCCAAGTCCTTTGCAAGGTCTAAAGCTTTCTTACCGCTTGATTCTAAATAAGTTTTATAGTTTAATATCACAATTGGTGTATCCATAATAATCCCATATAATTAATTAGTTATTATTAATATTTGATTAACACCATTAATAAATTTTGATTAAAAATTCTAGATAAACACAAAAATTTTAATGAATATCCAAATAATTAAATAGAAAATATTTCAAAGTAAAAATTGTTTTAAATTAAAGTGGAGAACAAAAATGAATACAACATTAACAAAAAATTTAGATATAAAAATAATGAATAGAAATCATTTAAAATATTTAGTTATTGTATTAATGTTTTTAGACCATTTTTCGTATTTTTCCCACCTACTAACCCACTGGTGTTTCCAATTGCGTTTTTTCCAGATTAACCGCACCAGTTATGGCATTTTTTATTGCAGAAGGATACTATTACACCAGAGATGTTAAAAAATATATGAAAAGATTACTGATTTTTGCCGTGATTTCATATATCCCATACATATATTATCGTTGCGGACATATTTTCCCCATTGAACTCATAAAATCCACTATTATCCCAGCCGTATTCCAACGTCCAAATTTAGCACTATATACTGAACCGAGCATATATTTACATTCATTAAACTCAGTTTTAGTTATTCACGAAACAAGTATTATTTTTACATTGTTTTTAGGTTTAATAAGCATATACCTCTGGGACAAAGTCAACATATCCAAATGGATAAAAGCATTAATAACACTTGGAATTCTATACTTAGCAGCATTTGCAAACTACCACTTCATTATTGTATTATTATGTTTAATACTACTTCCTAAAAGAAAAACCATTATATAAATGGTTATGCTTCTCAATTGTAGGATTATTATACGCATTTGATGTTAGATTACTTGCAAATCCGTTCTATTTAAGTTTTACATGGAATTTCATCATGTTTAGATTAGGAATCTTCTTAGTACCATTTTCATTACTATTCTACAATGGAAAACCTGGAAGTAAAGCTAGCATACATAAATGGTTCTTTTACATATTCTACCCAACACATTTAATATTCATTGGAATTTTAGGTTTTGTATTCCACATAGGAATGTATTTTACCTAAAAATCCAATTTTTTATTTTTTAAATCATCACACAATACAATTATTAAAAAAAGTTTTGAAATAAAATGTATATATAATCAAAACTAAAAATAAAACTGATTTTATGTCTTTTAATGAAAACCAAATTGCGAAATTAGAAAAAAGTGGATATAGATTTGTAGGTAAACACGGACATGCTGCAGTTAAAACTTGCCACTGGACTCGTCAAAGTATTGTTGATAAAGGAGTCTGTTATAAGGAAAAATTCTATGGAATCAAATCACATAGATGTCTTCAGATGTCTCCTGCAGTTCCAAATTGCCAACAGGAATGTGAATTTTGTTGGAGGGATTTAACATACACCCAGACAGAATGGGAAGATGAAATGTATGATGATCCAAAAACAATCATTGATGAAGCTATTGAAGCTCAAAATAATTTATTATGTGGTTATTATGGAAATGACAAAGCAAACAAAAAGAAATTGGAAGAACTCAAAAAACCAACCAATGCTGCAATATCTCTTGCTGGAGAACCAACACTTTACCCAAAAATTGATGAATTGATTGGTGAGTTTAACCGTAGAAATTTCACAACATTTATTGTAAGTAACGGTCAGTGTACAGACAGATTGGCAAATCTTGAAAACGATCCTTACCAATTATATCTTTCCTTGGATGCACCTAACGAGAAAATATTCAATGAGGTTTGCAGACCTAGAATAAGTGATGCTTGGAGCAATTTAAATGAGTCTCTTGAGATATTATCTAGTTTTAAGTCAAGGACATGTATAAGAAATACCTGTGTTAAAGGAAGAAACATGCAATACGTGGAAGAATATGCTAAATTAATCGAAAAAGCAAATCCTGATTATGTAGAAATAAAAGCATATATGTGCGTTGGCTCATCACGTGACCGCTTAACTTTAGATAATATGCCAACATTTGATGAAGTTAAATCATTTGCTAAAAAAATAGGAGATGAATGCGGTAAAGAATTAGTAAATGAATCTGAAATTAGTCGAGTAGTTTTACTTGAATAATTTCAAATCATCAATTCTTTTTTTTACATTCAAATAAATTTATTTTAATTCGTTACAAAGCTCAACAGCTTTTTTAGCAGCTTTTTCCATTGAAGTTTCATATGGAATGCCTGCTTCTTCTAAAAGCTTGTGACCTTCTTCTTCATTAGTACCAGTTAATCTGATAACGATAGGAACTTCACGTTCTACTTCGTTTAATACATTAATTACTCCGCGAGCAACATCATCTGCTTTAGTAATACCACCTAAAACATTTAAGAATACTACTTTAACTGGATCATAGTTTAATACTATGTTTAAAGCTTTATTGATTATTTGCTCTGAAGCACCTCCACCAATATCTAAGAAAGTTGCAGGTTCTCCACCATTGAGTTTAATCATATCCATTGCAGTTAAAGTTAAACCTGCACCGTTACCAATAACAGCGATATCACCATCTAACTTAACAAAGTCAACAGTTTTTTGTTTGTAACGTAATCTTTCGACTAAATCTTGGTGTCTGAATAATGAATCGTTTTCAACAACTAATTTAGCATCAGCAGCGATTAAACCATTAGGAGTGAGAACTAATGGGTTTATTTCTGCAGTATCACAGTCATATGTAGTAAATACATTGTATAATTTCCAGATTATGTCTCCAAGTGGAGAAATTAAATCGGAAGGTACATCCATTTTACGTGCAATTTCACGTGCTTCATATGGTAAGAATTCAATTAAAGGATTTGGGTAGTATTTAATGAGTTTTTCAGGGTTAGTTTTAGCTAAGTTTTCAATTTCAACCCCACCCTCTTTACTTACAATAATAACAGGTCTTCTAGCACCTCTGTCTACAGAAACAGTGACGAAGAATTCATGGAGAATATCTGCTTTTTCTTCAATTAATAAATGTTTTACAGTTTCGCCTTTAATTTCCATTCCTAAAATTTCATTAGCTATTTTAAAAGCTTCTCCAGGGTTTTTAGCAAATTTAACACCACCAGCTTTACCTCTACCACCAGTTAAAACTTGTGCTTTAATAACAACTGGGAATCCCATATCTGATGAAATAGACATAGCTTCTTCTGGAGAGTAAGCAACATGTCCTTCTAAAATTGGTATTCCACCATCACGGAAAATTTGTTTTGCTATATTTTCAAAAAATCTCATTATAACACCTATTCCACTAGAGCATATCCTGCTTCAAAAGCACTTACATTCTTCTTTTCAGTTCCCTTAGGAACACTATCTTCAATTGCATCAATAGCTGCTTGTTTAGATATTACTCCAGTAATTTTTGTAATAGCTCCAACCATAACAATATTTGCTACAATTTTAAGTCCAATTTCGTCAGTAGCGGTTTTAGTAGCAGGAGCTTCGTAAACATTAATATTATGTTCTTCAATATAATCTTTAACATCCTCAACATCAGTTGTGTCAGGATCAACAATTAAAGTCCCATTATCTTTTAAATCAACAATGTACTTGATTAAAGCTTCATTAGACATTGCAACTAAAATATCTGGGCTTTCAACTTTAGGATAATCAACTGTATCATCACTAATAACAACTTCACATTTAGAAGCTCCTCCACGAGCTTCAGGACCATAAGATTGAGTTTGAACAGCTTCTTTGTTATCAAAAAGACTTGCAGACTTACCTAAGATAATACCTGCAAGAATAACTCCCTGACCTCCGAAACCACAAATTCTAATTTCAGTTCTCATATTATCCACCTATAACTCTGTTTCATATGCAGAATTGATAATAGTTTTATTACCAGATTTTTCTACACTTAATTTTTCAATATTTTCAGTAAATTCACTTCTGGAAGTGTTTGCAAATTCTCCAACAACAATTTTTCCTTCCAATTCTTTTGGTCTCATCCTATCTGCAGCAGATTTAAATATGGTATTTGCTTTCATAACAGCAGCCATTGCAGTAGGAGTTCTAAGTTTGTTTTTACGTCCATAATAAGTTGGACATTGAGTTACAACCTCAATAAATGAAAAACCAGGATTTTTCAATCCGTCTTTAATGGAAGTTACTAAGTTTTCCATTTGTACAGTAGTCCATCTTGCAGAGTAAGTTGCACCAGCAGCTGCAACGAGTTCTGCTAAGTTAAATGGAGTATCTTGATTACCGTAAGGAGCAGTAGTTCCAAAACTACCTTTAGGAGATGTAGGACTGATTTGACCTCCAGTCATACCGTAAATATTGTTGTTGATACAAATTACGGTTAAATTAATATTTCTTCTAGCTGCATGGATTAAATGATTACCACCAATTGAAGCAGCATCTCCGTCACCAGTAAATACAACAACATCTAAACCTTTGTTTGCTGTTTTTAAACCGGTAGCGAAACTTAATGCTCTTCCATGAGTAGTGTGTAAAGAATCACATTTTAAGTATCCTGGAATTCTTGAAGAACATCCAATTCCAGAAACCATTGCAACATTATCAAAGTCAACATCTGCTTTTTCCATAGCTGCAAGAAATGCGTTAATAATAGCTCCATTTCCACAACCTGGGCAGAAAATGTGAGGTAATCTGTCTTCTCTTAAGTATGGGAGAAATCTATTTTGTTTTTCTTGAGACATTTTAGTTTCCTCCTATTTTATCAATTTCATCTAATATTTCATCAGGAGTAGGTAATAATCCACCGATTTTTCCTAATAAATGAACATTTTTATCGTTAATTACACGGTCAACTTCATAATACATTTGACCTAAATTCATCTCAACAACTAACACATCACTTGCATTAGCAGTTAATTCTTGGATTTGTTCAACAGGGAACGGCCATGGAGTATCAATTTTGATGTAACCTACTTTTTTGTCTGTTTTACCGACTGCTTCAACAACAGATCTAACAGGTGCACCGTATGAAATAATTACAACATCTGCATCTTCACAGTTTTTACTTTGTACAGAGCAGATTTTATCCCTATTCATTAAAACTTTATTACAAATTCTTTTTATAAGAGTTTCATGAGTTTCAGGAGTATTTGTATCTGGATATCCTCTCTCATCGTGAGTAAGACCAGTTATGTGAACATCAAATCCATCACCAAATGCTGGCATTGGAGTTGTTCCATTTTCAACATGTTTGAATGGTAAATAATCATCAGTTTTCTCAGGTCTGGTTCTTGCAACAATTTCAATTTCATCTGGAATTGTTATTTTTTCTCTCATATGTCCAATAACTTCATCAGCCATTACGAAAACTGGAACTCTATATTCTTCAGCCAAATTAAATGCTTTGATTGTGAAATCAAAGAACTCTTGAACGCTTGAAGGAGATAATGCGATAGGTTCATAATCACCATGTGAACCCCAACGAGCTTGCATCATATCAGCCTGTGCAGCCATTGTTGGTTGAGCAGTAGATGGAGAACCTCTTTGAACATTAACAATAACCATAGGTGTTTCAGTCATGAAAGCATAACCGATATTTTCCTGCATTAATGAAATACCAGGACCAGAAGTAGCAGTCATTGATTTTGCTCCACCCCAGGAAGCACCAATAATTGCACCTGCTGAAGCAATTTCATCTTCCATTTGAACAAATGATCCACCGACTTTTGGCAATTCAATAGATAAATTTTCAGCAATTTCAGTAGATGGAGTAATAGGATAACCTGCAAAGAATCTGCAACCTGCAGCTATTGCTCCTTTAGCACATGCTTCATTTCCTTGAACAAAAAATTCTTCAGCCATTTCTAACACCCACTTTTTCCTTTTGTGAATTTAGGATTAAAATTATGATTATTGTCATCATTCATCCACCAGTTTTCAGGCAAATCTACAGTAATAGCCTGATCAGGACATGCAACTTCACAAGTACCGCACTTGTTACATCTTTCTTCAAATTTAACGAAAGGTAATTGCACTCCTTTTTTATTAATTTCTGAGGATATTGCATATACATTTGCATGACACATGAATAAGCAAAGATGACATCCTTTACACAAATTTTCATCTATAATAATCAATCTTGAATCTCCTAATAAATTATATAAATAAATTTATAATGTAATATATGTTTGTAAATAAACATTTAAATATATTATGTAAAATTATGATAAATTAATGAAAAAAATTAAAATATACTCTTTTTATGAAGAGAAATGACAATATTAACTTCACCATGGATTTTTTTAACATCCAATTTGATACAATTCAAACCCATTTTGAATTATCTTTTTATTGTAAATGTTTCTACCATCAAAAATAATTTTTTGATTTAAATCATTACCTAAATCTTCAAAATTAGGATTTCTGAATTCTTCCCATTCAGTAATTAATATTAATGCATCACAACCACTTGCACAATCATGTCTGTTATCACAAAACTCAATTGAATCCAAATATTTATCATCAATTGTCTTTTTAAATTCATCAGATGCTTTTGGATCATATGCTTTAATTTTTCCGCCTTTTTCAATAATATCCCTAACTACAACAAGTGATGTAGCTTCACGCACATCATCAGTACCAGGTTTGAATGAAAGACCCCAAATACTGAAAGTAAGGCCGGATAAATCCGCACCAAATCTATCAATTACCTTGTTTACAATGATGCTTTTTTGAGCATTATTAACCTCTTCAACACTAGGTAATATCCTTGGATTATATCCATTCAATTTGGATGTTTGGATTAAAGCACGTACATCTTTTGGAAAGCAAGACCCTCCATAGCCACAGCCAGCATAGATAAAATCAAAACCGATTCTGCTGTCACTGCCAATACCCAAACGCACATCCTTAACATTAGCATCAACACGTTCACAGATATTAGCTATTTCATTCATAAATGATATTTTAGTAGCAAGCATTGCATTTGCAACATATTTAGTCATTTCAGAACTTCTAATATCCATTGTTACAAAACGGTCATGGTTTAAAACAAATGGAGAATACAATTCTTTTAAAATAGCAATGCTTTCATCATTATCTGCACCAATAACAACCCTATCAGGATGTAAACAGTCTTCAATAGCTTTTCCCTCTTTTAAAAATTCAGGATTAGATGCAATAGCTATTTTAATATTTGAGTTATTTTCTCTTAAAATACTCATAATATGTTTCCTAACTGCTTCACATGTACCAACAGGAACAGTAGACTTTATTACAACAAGTGAATCTCCTGACAGATTATTTGCAATATCTGATGCTGCAGAGAATATGTAATCTAAATTAGCACTGCCATCTTCAGCCATAGGAGTACCAACAGCGATAAAAATAATATTAGAATCATTTAATGCTTCACGAATATCAGTTGTAAAAATTAAATCGTTTTTCTCTTGGGATTCTCTTACGATAGTCTCCAGATGAGGTTCAAATATTGGCAAAACATTATTTTTAAGCCCATTAATCTTTTGCTCATCAATATCTACACAATAAACCTTATTACCCATTTTAGAAAAACATGCTCCAGTTACAAGGCCAACATATCCAGTTCCAATTACAGTAATATTCATATTATCCACATTTTAATTGATTAATCACGAAACTTCTTTAACACAGTTTTAGGTTTTCTAAATACTCCAGTTAACTTCCAGCTTGTTGAATTTAAAATTTCTTTATTTAGTTTTTGAGCTTTTTTAAGATCTTTTTTAAGTTTTTTATTCTTTTTAGTTAACTTCTTAATCTTTTTAGTTAACTTCTTATTCTTTTTAGATAATTTTTTGTTCTTTTCAGACAATTTAATATTCCTTTCAGCAAAATCTTTAATCATATCTGATGATTTTTTATTAAAACTTCTCAAATCATCAACAGTACTTTTTAAATCATCAATTTGAAGTTTATAATCCTCAAATTCATATTCTTTAACTGAATTAGCTTTTAATACTAAATTATATCTGTTTAATTTAATACCACTGACAAGTTCGTTATCCTCTAAATTCAAATTAGAGAATACTTCTTTTGCTCTAGTGAGATATTCCTCTGAATTAGTGGAAACCATATATGCAATAATATGTGAAATGGTAAACAATTCAAATTCATTTTTAAAATCTGAAGTGCAGTTTTCTTTTTTTAATATGTTTTCTACAATATCTATAATTCTAAAAATATCCTTACCATTAGATGCAGTGTTATTTACTGAGTTTGGATTATATTTATACTCGTATAAATGTTCTGGAACATAAGATATTTTATTTGCCCTTAACATGGATTTAATATGGAAAGGAACATCATCAAATGCAATTCCTAAATCAAACAAGAAATCATCATATGAATCTAAAAACTCTTTTTTATAAAGTTTGTTCCAAGGTGCAAAATAACTGTTTAATACATCTTTTTTAACGTCCATGCAATTAAAAACAAATCTATTGAAATTAACATCATCAAACATTGTTTCAAAATAAAAACTGCAATCAATGTTATAATTTGAGTCTCCAGTATCTGATACCTTCTTAAAATTACATATTACCAAATCAGAACCGTTAGTTATAATGTTTCTATAAAGCATTTCAAGAGCATTAGGTAAAATATAATCATCAGGATCAAAGAAGTAAATATAATCTCCTTTAGCTTCTGTTATTGCACGGTTTCTTGCAGATCCACAACCACCATTTTCTTTATTGATTATTTTAACACGAGAGTCCTTAGAAGCAAAATCTTCTAAAATAGCTAAAGAATTATCTGGTGATCCGTCATTAACACAAATAAGCTCAATATCATCAAAGGTTTGATTTAAAACACTTGGAATAGATTCATCAAGGAATTTTTCCGCATTATAAACTGGAATAAGAACAGAAATTCTAGGTTTATCTGGGATTTTATTAAGTTTCATAGAGCCATTATCAAAATCAAGATAATCATCACTTTCAAAATCAAATGAATCTATTAAATCCTGATTATCTTTATATTTAAAGTAGAAATATTCTTCAGCAGCTCTTAAATTATCAGGATCATCTGCAAAAACTTCCCTATATGCAGTTAACATGTCACTTGCACTATCAATACCCATCATATCAATAAAACCAAGCATTGCATATCTGAATTCATGGCGAATATCATCAAATTTAGAATCATTTAGATAATTAAAAACCATCTTATAATGCATTACTGTGTCTCTGCGTTTTCTGTAGGTATTGCACTGTTTAGCCCCATTAATATAAAAATATGCGTAAACATCAGCAGGTGCCGTATAAACCCTATTAACCTTGGATAACACTTCAGCTAAAAATACAGGGTCTTGACCTCTTAATAAATCCGGGAAAATAATATTATTGTCTTTTAAGAAGCTTTTTTTGAAAATATTTTTATAAAAAGACCATGGAATACCGTATTCTTCAGGTAAAATAGATCCGAATTCTTCAAAGTAATCGAATTTTTCAAATGGTGATAGTTCATCATTTTCATTGACTAGTTTAATATTTCCTGAAACCATATCTGCATTATTTTCACTAGCTGCAAAATATAATTTTTCTAGTGCATCATCATCAATGAAAAAGTCATCAGCATCAAGAAAACCTATGTATTCTCCTTCAGCACACTCAATACCATAATTTCTTGCCTTACCAGAACCCTGATTTGTTTGAGAATAAACTTTAATAAACTCATATTTTTCACAATAACTTTCTAAAATCTCCAAACTATTATCTGTGGAACCATCATTAACACAAACAAGCTCAATATCATCTAAAGTCTGGCTTAAAACACTATTAATAGATTTATCCAAACGATCAGCATCATTATAAACCGGCATAATAACTGAAATTTTAACCATATGCATCCCAATAAAAAATAACTTCTTAATGAATAATTATGATTTCACAAATATTTAAATATTGATAAATAATTATAAGATATTTTTGAATTTTATTCAATAATTCAATTTAACGTTAAGGCAATATTTTCTTCATTAAAGGAATTTTACGCAATAAATGAATTATTAAAACACAAACTCCAAATATTAAAAATGGAGCAGAAATCCTGTAAATAATTGACTTTGTATTTAATGAAAAAACTTTAACAATAATTCTTAAGACATACCAGTGAATCAAGTAAATACCAAATGTATAATTTCTTAAGAAATTAACCAGATTATTTACTTTTAAATTACCCATAATTTTATTTAAATCATATTTTATAAATGTAAAAATACCAACAGAGTATAAAACAGCAGGTAAATTTGCATATCCTTTATATAAATAGCTTATTTCACCAGCAGCCATTGATGCATAGTATGTTCCAGCAAAATGCATAATTAATCCAATTACTGCAAATAAATATAGGAAATATCTTTTTTGTTTGGAGATTTCATAATTATGCAATAAATATCCTACTAATGTATAAAACAATAAATTAGAAACAACACCTAGAGATATAGAATAAGAAAGACCAATATTAAATACATTATTTAAAAAAGGAACTGCTACATTAATAATAAATCCCAATACAACAATATAAGTGAAAATATCTTTTCTTTTTTCAGTTGGAATTAATGCAAATAAAGGTATTGTCAGATATGCGCAAAATAAAGGAATGAAAAACCAATAAACATTAACCAGATTACCATTTAATAATCCATTAAGAATATATGTGATATTGACATTAGATGGTAAAACAGATTGTAAATACCATATTTGAAATGCTAAACCTAAAAAACTCCATACAATATAAGGAATAAGTGTCTTATTAATTCTTTTGGTAAAATATTCTCTTAGCGAATATTTTTTATTAAAATCAATTAGCATTGCTCCAGAAATCATGAAAAATACTGGAACAGCAAAATAAAAAACACATTCAATCATATTAGCTGTAATCCAATATCTTCCAGTTGAACTAAATTGCCAAAAACAATCGTTCACATGAAGAAAAACAACTGCCAGTGCAGATATCACACTTGCCAAACTAATATAATCAATTGTTTTATTTGAATTAATAATATCACCATTAGAGTTTAAAATGTAACTTTAGTTAATAAATATGTAATAATGAAATATAAATAAAATCCTATTTTCATACTAAAAAATTTATTAAAAAAATAATACAATAAAATTAATTATGAAACATTTAACAACACCAATTAGCGAAGAAGACATTTCATCACTTAATGTAGGTGATAAAGTCACTATTTCTGGAACAATTTATACAGGACGTGACGCTGCACTTCCACAGTTAGTTAATCTAATTAAAGAAGATAAAGTACCATTTGATTTGAATGGAAGTGTTATAATGCATACTGCTTTTAGTGATGCTGGAATTGCTCCAACAACAAGTAGTAAAGTAGAAATTGAATCCACAATACCTTTTTTAAGTGAAAACGGCGTTAAAATACATATTGGAAAAGGAATGTTAAATGATAATACAATAAAAGAGCTTGATAAAAACAATTCTATTTTTGTAATTACTCCACCAGTTGCTGCACTTCTTACAAGCAAGGTTTTAGAAAAAAAATGTGTTCTTTTTGAAAACGAAGGAATGGAAGCTATGTTTGAGTTAAAAGTAGAAAAAATTCCTGGAATTGTAGCTATTAATAATGGTTTAAAGATTTAAAAAAAAAGTGAATTGAGAAGAATAGAATTATTCTTCTTCAGCTTCTTCGTCAGCTTCTTCTTTTTTCTCGAATTCGTCAACGAAGTTAACTTTAGTAATTTCATCAATGTTATCCCAGATGTCTTTAGCAATTCTGAATCTTGCAAATGTAACATCCATGTAGGATTTTTGATCGAATTTAGCCATTTCATCTAATTTGATGTTTGCTACACCATCAACGATGTCAATTTCGGTTTTTTCGATGTCCATGTTAGGGTTGGAGTAGTGTAATTCAATCATACTTTTGATTTTTTCTTCTTCATCAGCAATGATTTCAGTTACTTCAACATCGTAAACTAAGTCTTTTCCTGCTAATTCGTGGTTGAAATCAACTTTTACTCTTCCACCATTTACGGTTAAGATTTTTCCAGTGGTTCCTTCGGATTGGATTTTCATACCTGGGAAAGGAGTCATACCTTGTTTTTTGAATTCTTTCATAGGTACTAATTGAACCATTTTAGGATCTCTAGGACCAAATGCGTTGTCAGCATCTACTTCAACGTGTTTGGTTTCTCCTTCTTCTAATCCGATGATTGCTTCTTCGATAGCAGGTAATAAGTGGTTTCCACCTACAACAATTGGGATTGGTTTATAAGTTTTGTTTTCATCAAAAAGTCCAACTTCTTGTGCAACTTCATCATAAGTAGTGTCGAATACTTCTTCAGTGTCTTTAACTTTACCGGTAAAATTTACTCTTACAAAATCTCCGTTATCTACAGCCATAGTAAATACGCTCCTTAATAATTTTGATTAAATAATCTTATTAATAAATATAACATAGCATCAAGTGAAATATTAAATAACTTTTCCCTTCACACTAGAATATACAACAAATAATTATATTTTTTTTACTTTATATATTATACTGTTGAAAATTAAAAATTGGACAATTAATTCATAAATTAATTAAAATTAATCCAATCATACAAGTAACAATACCTAATATCTCTCGAAGAGAAACATTTTCTTTGTATAAAAAGTATCCAACAACAATCAATACACATGCAAGTCCAATATTAGCTACAACAGTTGCATTACTTACCTGCCAACCAGCACGATATACAAAAACATAACCTACTTCCAAACCAACAAGAGCAAATGCCAAAATAATAGATGTCCAGTTTACTTTGGATAATTCAGAAGCGACATTCTCAGGCCTTGCCATGAATACAAAAATAATAGCTGAAACAATTGCAGAAATAATATATGTTACCATCAATGCAGCAAATGGATTAACATCAGCAGGTGTTGATTTCATACAAATATTATAAAAAGTATTAGATGCAATAACAACTAAAATTGGCCAAATCAAATTCCACTCCATATTTTCCCCCCATATTAAATCAATACACGATTTTTAAAACTACAAATTCAAAATAATGCAGTATTGAGCAATATAATAATTTTCTTTTAACTAGTATATTAATATAATTTTTAAATAATTTAGGCATACCAAAATATTATATATGTTGGATTACAATATATTGGTAGAGGCAAATTGATGAATTATAAGAACTTAAAATTTTTATTATTAATCGGAATTGTATCACTTATACTAGGAGCAACCTGTGTAAGTGCCACAGAAATAACAAACAGTAGCGACATTCCAAGTGCTGAACCAATAAAAGTGCCTGGAAGTTTTGATGAATTAAATAAAGATATTTCCAACCTCAAAACTGGTGATACTTACAAAATAACAAAGATTATGTTTTTAATCAAACCAAAGAACCCTCAGTAAATCCTGCAATAAAAATTACCGCAGATAATGTAACCATTGATGGTAATTATCATTCCATAACTCTTAAAGGAAAAACAAAGGAATTTAGGATTTTTGAAGTAAGTGGAAACAATGTTACAATAAAAAACTTTTGTTTCATTAATGATCCATCAAACAATAAAAAATACAATGACCACGATAATCCAGATATTGCAAGAATCATTAAAAACAATAAGCAAAGTCCAATCACATGGACTGGAAATAATGGACATCTTTCAGATTGTACATTCGATTCAACAAAAGCATATATCGGAGGTGCAATAAACTGGAGCGGTTCAAATGGGACACTAGAATACAATAAGTTCTCAAACGTCCAGGCTTTAGGAGTTGGAGGTTCAATATATTTAAGAAGTGCAAATACAACATTAAACAACTGTTATTTTGTTAACTCAACATCAAAATTAAGTAACGAAGAAATATACGTTGACAGAAACCACAAAAATATCTTAATTAAAGATTGCGGGTTTATATCACCAACAAATACCCATATTATTAATGGAAATGTTACCAACATCGATATAAATAATATACTCGACGCAGCATTTTCAAAAATGGGCAATAAAACCATTGATTTAGTTCCAATGATTTATAAAAGTATAACAGTAGGTGGAAAAAACACCCTTGAAAATAATATTTCATACTATGCAACAGTAAATGGCAATGAATTTATATTATGCACATCAAAAAAACCTTAAAAATGATGTTACCTACATGAAAGATTATCATTTTAAAAATATAACTAGCTGTGATGATATTTACTCAAAACTATTCAATGACAAATATTCAAATGACTATCAATTAATAGCAAATGTTTACGTCAACAATACTAGCGATTATGAAACCATTGCCAATACTAACTACGGAAGTAGAATTAAATCAAATGAAGACATTTTAAAAGCAGATATTGGCAGTTTAAACAAAATAAAATATACAACAGCATTAAATGTTGAGTTTTTAAGACAAATGAAAATAAAATCCATAAAAACAATTACAAAAAGTAATATGAATTTTGATATAATCAACATTAGAGGTCATAACTCAACAATAGAAGGTTCATATGATACCAGTAACACTGATATATGGGCAAAAATAGACCAAAAAATATTCTTGGCATCAAATCTAAATATTTTAGGATTTAATAATGCTGTTGAAAACAATGGTGGAAATTGTATATTCAATAACATAACCTTTAAAGACAATAAAATGAATTACCTCATTAAAAGAGACTGGGGAGCAGCAATTTTAAACACTGGATGTGTTGCATGTAATAACTGTTCATTTATAGGAAACTATGCTAAAAATAAAGGAGCAATATTCAGCCAGGGACTATTAATAAACAACAACTGTACATTCGTACATAATGTTGCATACGGACAAGGAGACGACATCTGTATTGGAGATGGAGGAAAACTCATAATCAATGGTGAAAACATTACTGAAATGAACAGGCCAAGTGCTGTTCGCTTTGCAGAAAGTATAAGTAATGCAGGATATGAAGCAATAAAATGGGTATCATTTGGTTCAAGTTTCATTGTAGGATGTATTGTAGGTGCTGTAACAGTAAATCCATTAATTGGAACTGTTGCAGGAATGGGTACCGGAGCACTAATTGGAAGTATTGCTTCATCATATGTTATTTCAAAAACATATGATGCAAACTTTAACAGAGCAAGAGTATGTGCAATTTTAATTGGAGGATCAACTGCAGCAGGAGCTATTGGAGGAGCAACTGGTGGTATAATTTCACACTTACTCCATTGTACACGTATCGACAGTAATGGTTTATGGTATTTACACTAAATTCATAGTTAAGTCTGTAAAAATTTTTACAGACTTTTAAAAACTATTCTTCTTCAGAAATATCACATGGTTTTACCCAATCTTCACCGTCGACAAGTGTTTCAATTGCATCAACAATACAGTGAGGATTCCAACCAACTACAGCATCAGATATTTCTTCTAATTCTTTTAAAACATATTCCATACCAAAGAAACGAATCAAAAGTAATGGAACATTGTACTGTTTTGATTTAGCTATTAACTCTTTAAATAACTCTTTATTGTCATTGAAAAGACCAAATAATAATACAACAACATCAACCTTTTCAAACAACTCTTCAGTCAATTCATTTTCTATTGTATTGTATTCATTGTATAAAAAATCTCTTTGACTGTCTATTCTTTCTTTATAAAATTCATATTGATTGTCTGGGTCAATCCCACGAGTAATCAAAAGATTATAAACTTTACCTTCACTCATTTAACTCACCATTATAATTTTCTAATATTATCAAATGCTTTTTGAATCTCGCTTTCCTGATCCATATCCTTACAAGCTTGTTTTACATCTTCCAACACAGCATGAGTCATAGGATATCTTGGAACTGCACTACAACCACCGTCATCAAGTTTTGAGATTTCAAACGTACCTATTTTAATTGCAATTTCAGTTATTTCTTCTTTATCTAGACCAATTAAAGGTGAGAGAATTGGAATATCAACACCATAACGAGTAGCCAAGATATTTGGTAATGTTTGTGATGCAACCTGACCTATACTGCTTCCGTCAACTATTGCATCAGCACCTAATTTTTGAGCTAATTTCTCAGCAATTCTATACATTCCAGATTTACATAAAACACAGGTCATTTTTTCAGGAGCTTTTTGTTTTGCAACAGTTAAATACTCACCATAATCAATGACTCTTCTTTTAATTGCAGAACCGTTTGCATATTCATCGAGTCTGTCAATTAATAGATTGAAGTTTTCTGTAACTTTAGGTCCTGAAAATGGGTCATTATTACAGTGAAGGGCAATAACTTCACATCCTCTTTTCATCATCAAGTATGCTGCAACAGGAGAATCAATTCCACTTGAAATCAAACATACAACTTTTCCCTGTGTTCCTAATGGAAGTCCACCAGGTCCTTTGATTTTTTCATGGAAAATATATGCATCATCATCTCTTACTTCAACAAATATTGTTAAATCTGGATTTGATAAATCAACAGGTGCATCTACAACATTTTTAACAACAGATCCACAATATGCTGCAATTTCCTGTGAAGATACATCATGGGTCCCTACACGGCGACATTTAATAGCAAATTTGGTGTTTATATCCAAAACATTTTCAGATATTAACTGTTCAACATAAGATGTTAATGTTTCATTGAGTTTATCAAAAGTAAATTGTGTTGAAACAGCAGGAGAATAAGATACAACACCAAATACCATATTTAATTTTTCAATACCTTCATCGAACTGTTTTGGATAAATGTATATTCTTCCCTGATTTCTATCAACACTACAATCAAAAGTAGCTTTAATATTTTTTACTAATCTTTTTTCAAATTGTGATCTTACACCAGAACTTTTTACTCCAATTTCTCCGTATCTTGCAATAATTAAATCATAATTCATTTTTTCACATCCTTAACCTTCTAATCATCCACCATAAATAATCTGAACTAATTGAATTTCATCACCATCATTAATTACACTATCCTCTATTGTAAGCTCACCATTTTTCTTTGAAATAATATTTTGAGAGGATAATTTCAATTCATCTAATAAATTTTTTATAGTAAAATCTTCTTTTAATTGTCTTATTTCATTAATATCGTTAAATTTTAATTTATATTCCATAAATATCACTTCTATTTAAGCAGTGAATTTTGTAACTTTAAAAATCGGCATTAATGTAGAAAAACATGTATTCAATTTTATTTTACATATCCCACAATATCTGCTAAAAAATAGCTATTAAAATTTATTTTAGAAAGTTTTACGCCATTATAATTTTTATCATGTTATCAAGTTTTCCCTGCATATTATTCGCCCGAGCATGAGAAAAACCTAAATTGTTAAAAATATAACAATCGTTATTTATCCATATGGAAAATTAGAATATTCTAATATATAAATATTTAGTAAAAATCATCAGACAAATACTTTCCAAATGCTCTATCTAAAAAAGCAATATTATATAATTACATATTTATAATCAATGCAAAGAAAAGGAACTGTTAATTTACCTCTCCACGGAGGACATCCGCCAAAATGGCTATTTCAAAGAATGGTAGACTTATCAGGTGCACTAGCTTCAGTTATTATTGAAGAATATAGTCCATCTGAGTTTTTAAACAGAATATCCAATCCTTACTGGTTTCAGGCATTTTCATGTGTTTTAGGATTTGACTGGCACTCTTCAGGAACAACAACAACCACATTAGGTGCTCTAAAAGCATCACTTAGCCCAGAAGAACATGGAATTTATTTAAGTGGAGGGAAAGGCGCAAAATCAAGAAAAACTCCACAGGGAATTGAACATGCTGGAGAAATATTCAATTTAAAAACAAAAACGGTTGAAAAATTAGTTGATACAAGTAGATTATCTGCTAAAATTGACAACTCATGCATTCAGGATGGATACACATTATACCAGCATAATTTCTTTGTTACAGAAAAAGGAGACTGGGCAGTAGTTCAACAGGGCTTAAATACAGCAGACAAATATGCAAGACGTTATCACTGGTTAGGTTCAGAAGTTGAAGAACTGTTAAATGAACCACATAGTGGAATTTCATGTGATAAACCAACACCAGAAACTCTAAATATGTCTTCAAAAGACAGCAAAAATGCTCAAAAAATAAGTGTTGATTTAATAAATGACAATCCAAGTCATTTAAGACAATATTTTAAAAGAAAAGACAATCAGATGTTACTTGAAGATTTTACAATGCCAAGACATCACCCCGTACTTGATATGGATATTTCCGATAGAGAATTTGAGATTTTAACAAGAGCTTATGAAATTCAGCCTGAAAACTATGAAGAATTAATTTTATTACAGGGAATTGGTCCTAAAAAAATAAGAGCACTAGCTTTAATCTCTGATTTAATTTATGGAGAACCTGCAAGCTGGAAAGACCCAGTAAAATACAGTTTCACCCACGGAGGAAAAGACGGTTTCCCATATCCAGTAGACAGAGAAGTTTATGATAATTCAATTCAAACAATAAGAGATGCCATTGATCAGGCAAGAATAAAAAAAGATGAAAAATTAAAAGCCATTAAAAGATTGGATGATTATATCTCTTAACGGTTTTCATTGTGAATATTAACATTTTTTCCATGAGCTGTTGGAATAACTTCCAATACAGGATTTTCAAATTCCAAATCAAACTCTTTACCATCCATTAACAAGTGTTGGAACACTGCAAGAGATGATACTTCAGAGTGAGGTTGAGTTGTAACAGATACATTCCAGTCAGCTGCTTTATAAACACTTCCCGGAACTTTAGAACCACCAACAACGATTAAAATGTCAGAACCATCTTCTCTTACTTCAGGTGCAACTTCATGAGCCTGTGAACCGTACATAGTAAGATGGACTACTTTACCACCATCTGCTTTCCATTTTTTAATTATGCTCATGTATCCTTCAGCATATTCTATTTCAAAGTTTCCTCCGAATCTTGATGCAGTATCTCTTACATTTTCCATGAGTTTAGTGTCTTTTTCACCTGCAAGATAGATTTTACTTGCTCCAAATGCACGAGCAGTTAAACAAACATGAGTAGTAATACGAGTATCCCTTTTTAATCTGTGGTCTAATCTTAAAACATTAACATTCATAATTATCAGCTAGTCAAATAAATTGTAAAAATAATATTTAATATTTTATTTTAAAAATATATAATAATTTGCTTGGTAAATTTGATGAAGTTATCACTTAGATGCAATTGCGAGAAACATGTGCTGAAAAGATATTATTGGAAACGGAGGTGAACCATATAAGCGATAACTCATCAAAAAGTATTATAGGAATTTAAATTTATAAATTAATCGCTTATTTCACCTAACTATTGATTTAAACAAAAAATAATGCAATTAC
Source organism: Methanobacteriaceae archaeon (assembly GCA_029219465.1). NCBI lineage: Archaea > Methanobacteriati > Methanobacteriota > Methanobacteria > Methanobacteriales > Methanobacteriaceae > Methanobacteriaceae archaeon. The sequence goes on from JAQXTL010000004.1 coordinate 210,322, forward strand.
CATGAATAATAAAGCAAATAGACGTCCAACTTCATTACTCATTCCGAGAACATCCCCATTTGCATAAACAAAATTACGTTTTGCAATTTTTGCAATGATACTTCCACCTACAATAGCTCCTAAAACACCAATAATACCAACAAATCCGCACAATAAAAATGCAATAGCTCCAACTAAAACAGTTGAAATCAAATACTTGGTAGTATTAGTTTCTTTAATAAAATAGCTTCCAATTCCAGGAGTTAAAGGCTTGGATAAAAGTGCAGTAGTTATTAAAGAGGTTTTTGCAGCCATTTCACAAACTACAATTCCCAATATTAAATTATAATCTAAAAGATTGTTTAAACCTGCAATTGTAAGGCTTGCTACTAAAAATAATGATGCAACACCACCTGCACCAACAGAAGAGTCTTTCATTACACTTATTTTGCGCTCAGCATCCCCATGAACCATGACTCCATCAGACATGTCCATTACACCATCCAAATGATTATAACCAGTAATTAGCATTAGGAATGCATAAACAATTACAGCTGTGAAAAATACATTTAGATGTAAAAATTCCAGTGAAACATATCCGCAAATTGCTGCTAAAATTCCAACGAAAATATGTAAAAACGGCCAGCACCAGGTTAATTTTGTCATATACTCAATTGAAGTATAAACATTAATCGGCAAGATTGTTGAAAATGTTAAAAGGCCCAAAAGAGACCTCATTATTGAGAATTCCTCATCTTCAAAATAGCTATCGTCTTCCATGACTATTCCTCAAATATTTTTGACATACAACCTGCAATCAAACCTGCGAAAATATCATCAAGCATTGGAGGTAATCCACCAATAATACCAGGTTTTGCTTCATCATATCTTTTAAAGTTAAAAGTAGCTTTTGTACCTGCAATCTGGTTTGAAATAGCAAGACCCAATACTTCATCTGTGTATAGATAAGCTGGATCATCACTTACATCAATTTCTCTTATACGATTGCCTGTTAAGTCCTGTTCTGTTCTCATTGCTGCAACTAAAAGAGCAATAACATTGATATCACATAAAGATTTTAGAATTTGTGCTTCCATTTTGTCTCTAAGATCTTGAGTAACTTCAACACCGGCTAAAAGTTCCATACCAGCATCAATTAAATCCCCAATGAGAATTCCTTCAGATACAAGATAATCAAGAATACCAAAAGTTAAATCAAGACGTTCAAATGCATCTTCAAGACTAATTTGAACTGCATCTTCAATTCTTATTTTTAACTCATCCCAATTGATTTCATCATATTGTGCATTATTAATATCCAAATCCTCATTTTCAGATACATTAACATTTGCCAATACAGCTAAAAAATCATCAGTGTTAAGTATATTTTGTATATGAACAGGTAAACACATATTTGCCAAGACTTTTGCTTTAATATTGGTCACTATTTTAAATATTTTAAGCAAATCTTTTGGAGAAATAATTTTGTCAATGTAAATCACATGACTTAAATTGATTCTTGCATCAACAAAGCCTTTTGGTGAGTTTGCTACTTTCAAATACTCAGTGAAATCTTCAATGACTACATCATTTGACATGAATGTTAAAACACTTAAATCACCGTAAGTATTTTGAAAATAGTCAAGAGAATCTACAGCCTGTGCAATATATGCTCCCTGAGACTGATTAAATGTCTCTGCTTTTTTTGCAGTAGCCTTAAATTCATTTTTAGCTTTTACAATATTGACATTTTCAATAATGTCAATTCCATCACTTACAGTAAAATCACTGAATGCTAAAAAGCAATTTGGATTATTAATACAAATCCCATAATCTTTTTTGATGATATTCAATTCCATGTAGATAATATATATTAATTATTTAATTTAAATTTATATAATAACATAAAAAGGACTTAGGATTATGACAATTATTATCGACCCACAAGGAAGTGGAATTGCTGGAAATATGTTAATAGGAGCATTTGTGGACCTTGGAGCAGATGCAAGTAAAATAAAAGAGATCATGGAAGAATCCGCAAAAGAATTCGGAAAAGTGGAAGTGACTTTTGACAAGATAAATAAAAAAGGCATTTCATCAACTTACTGTGATGTTAAAATGCTTGAAAACAATCCTCCTATTAACTATCCTGATTTTATTGAAAAAATAAAGCAATTAGATTTAGATAACAATGTCAAACAAACATCCATAAACATATTTGAAAGAATAGCCATTGGTGAGAGTGAAGTTCATGGAAAATCATTAGATGAAATCCATTTTCATGAAGTTGGTGCAAGTGATGCTGTAGCAGACGTAATTGGAAGTGTTTATGCTTATTATAATTTAAATTATGGCAATGAAAAAATAATTGGTCTTCCAATAGCTGTTGGTGGTGGCAGAGTTAAAACTGCTCATGGAATTCTTCCTGTTCCTGCCCCTGCAGTTGTTGAAATCCTAAAAGATGCCCAAATGATTGGAGGGCCTGTTGAAAGCGAACTTGCAACACCAACAGGCGCTGCAATCTATATGGAATTATGTGATGAAATACATGATTTCATTCCTCAAACAAAAGCAAATAAAGTCGGATATGGTGCTGGTAAAAAAGATTTCGACCATCCAAATGTTTTAAGAATCATTGAAAGTTCAAATGAAACCAAAAGTGATGAAATAGATGTTATTGAAACAAATATGGATCATTTGACTGGTGAAGAAATTGGATACTTATTTAACAAGCTTTTGGATAGTGGAGCAAGAGATGTTTCAATTACACCAATAATAATGAAAAAGAACCGTCCTGGAAGTTTACTTAAAGTAATTTCCAAAAAGAAAAATAGAGATGTAATTATTGACACTATTTTTAAGGAAACAGGAAGTTTGGGAATTAGAATTGCACCAAACATTCACAGAGGAATAGCTAAAAGAGAGTTTGTTAAGAAAACATTTAATATTGATGAAAAAGAATATGAAGTAACATTTAAAATAGGTTATGTAAATGGTGAAATAATATCCGAGCGTCCAGAATATGATGATTTGGAAAAAATAGCTAAAGATACTGGATTAGCACTTAGAAAAGTAAAGGAGATGATTAGATGAAAAAAGCAATTTCTGTTTTATCAGGAGGTCTTGACTGTACTGTTGCAACAAGCATGTTTGCCAAAGACTACGAAATTTTAGCAATTACTTTTAATTATGGTCAAAAAGCTTTTAAAAGAGAACTTCAAGCATCCAAAGAGATTTGTGAAAAAATGAATTGGACTCATGAAGTAATTGACCTTCCATGGTTATCCAAAATCAGTAATTCAACCTTAAATACTGATGATGATGTTCCTGAACTTAAAGATGAAGATTTGGATGATTTTGAAAAAAGTAGTGAAAGTGCAAGTAGTGTCTGGGTTCCTGCAAGAAACACCGTATTTACTTCAATAGCTCTTTCATATGCTGAAAGTATGGGTGCTAGTGCAATTATTGTTGGATGGAATGGTGAGGAAGGTGCAACATTCCCAGATAACTCAAAAGGATATTTGGAAAAATTCAATCAGTTAATTGAAGAAGGCTCACCAGATGAAATTAAAATTGAAGCACCATTAATTGATTTAAACAAAGAAGAAATTGTTGAAATGGGAATTAAATATGATGCTCCAATGGAACTAAGTTATTCATGTTACAAAGGCAGAAAAAAACAGTGCGGCGTTTGTGAAAGCTGTATGAGAAGAAAACGTGCATTTGAAAACTTAGGTCTAGAAGATAAAAGCGAATATGAGAATTAAACACGACCTAACCATCATCTAAAGTTTATTTCCACAGTTCATACAAAACTTATCACCATCTCCAATAGCATGTCCACAATTAGAACATTTTAATTGTGTTTCAAGTTTAAAACCACAATTTGTACAGAAATTATCATTTACACCAACAGGAGATCCACAATTAGAACAAAAACTGTCTGGTGAATTATTATTAGCAGATGTTAAATGAAGCCCTTCACGATTTTCAATTTCTCCAATTAATTGCCTCATTACAGCTATTCTTTTTGAATCTGCAGGATGTGTTGAGAAAAAATCATGATTATTGGCATTTTGTCTAGACATATCCTGCCAGAATGCTGGAATTTGAGATATATCATAACCTGCCCAGTGAATTATCATCATACCCAAACGGTCGGCTTCAAGTTCCTGGTCTCTTCCCCAGGGATTTAAAAGGAAATATTGAGAACCAACACTTGCAACATTTGTAGCAGCTCTTGTTACACTGCCAAGTTCACCTAATCCAACCAAATCCATTGCAATACTGCCAATCCATGCAGCAGAAGCTAAAGTATTATGGGCATTTTGAGCACTGATTCTGGTTCTAGTATGATCAAGAAGTGCATGTGCCATTTCATGACCTAAAATAAAAGCAACTTTTTCTTCAGTATTTGCAACTGAAAGAATTCCCGAAAACATTACAATCTTACCACCAGGCATGCAAAATGCATTTACAGTATTATCTGCAACCAAATGAATATCCCAGTCATAATAATCCTCAACATAATCCAACCTGCCAATTTCAGCAAGGTAATTGTTAACAGCATTAATCAGTTTTACACCAACATCCCTGACAATCTGACCATTATGAGTATTGTCTAAAAGTTGAGACTGGTTAATGACTTTATAATATTCATTATAGGACTCCTGTAGAAATTTATCATCATTAACCAAATCAAGATGCTTTTTTCCAGTAAATGGATTTAGAGCACTTCTATCATTTTTTGCCATATTAAATATTATATTACAACAATTATATAAAAGTTGTATATAAGATGTTTTCCAAACATTTGCGATTGCCGGCAATTAAAATTTTTTTAAAACAAAAAAATTATTCTTTTTATTAATCCTTAAACAATCAAACAACATTCCACAATACCTCACCATAGAAAAAATTAAAAAATATTTTCAAAATCGAATAATATTCAAAAATACATCACACAATTAGAAAAATAGTGAAGAATATTCATTTAATTTTCCACCATAACTTTTTTGGTTTATCCAAAATGTTTATATACTAATACAATCTAAGTAATTAGTAGGAAGGAAGTTTCCTTCCGACGATGTATTTAATTAAATATCATTAAGTTAACGATTACAATATTATTCAACCCGAATAGTAAATTCAAAAAAAGATGTGAAAATATGTCAGAAAGAGATAAAAAAATAGACCAAATTATTAATACAATCGAAAAAAACGATGTAAAATTCTTAAAACTAGAATTATCAGACATCCACGGACTTCCAAAAAGTATGGCAGTACCTCTTAAAAGAGCAAGTGATGTTGAAGATATCGTAAATGACGGATTATTATTTGACGGATCCTCAATTGCAGGATTAGCTTCAATTAATGACAGTGATTTACTTGCAAAACCAGATATCGACACTTTCTCTACTATCCCATGGAGACCTGAATCCAAAGGTACTGGAAGATTCATTTGTGACATCTTCACAACCGAAGGAAACCCATACGAAGGAGATCCAAGAGGATTACTCAAAAGAACTTTAAAAGCAGCCGAAAAAAGAGGATACCAATTCAACATGGGTCCTGAACCAGAGTTCTTCATTATCAAAAAAGATGAAAACGGAAATTACATCCCTGCTGATGAAGCTGAATACTTTGATGTTGAACCATTAGACCAAGGTACTGACATTAGAAGAGAAATTGTATTTGGTCTTGAAAAATTAGACTTTGATGTTGAAGTAAGTCACCACGAAGTAGCAGCAGGACAACATGAAGTTGACTTCAAATACGCAGATGCACTTAAAACCGCAGACGCAGTAATTACCTTCAAAGAAGCAGTAAAAGCAGTAGTTAACAACTTAGGATACAAAGCAACATTCATGCCAAAACCATTCTTAGGAATTAACGGTAGTGGAATGCACTGTAACCAAAGTTTATTCAAAGATGGTAAAAACATCTTCTATGACCCAGATACTGAAACTCAAATATCTCAAGAAGCATTATACTTCATTGGAGGATTATTAAAACATGCACCTGCATTATCTTCAATCTTATCTCCAACAGTCAATTCATACAAACGTTTAGTACCAGGTTACGAAGCTCCATGTTACATTGCATACGGTTTCAAAAACAGATCAACATTATTAAGAATTCCTGCATCCCGTGGATTAGGAACCCGAGTTGAATGTAGATCTGCTGACCCTTCATGTAACCCATACTTAGCATTTGCAGTATTACTTGAAGCTGGATTAGACGGTATGGACAATAAAATTGACCCTGGTGAACCAACTGAAGAAAACTTATTCGCATTAACTGAAGATGAAATTAATGCAAGAGGAATCAACAGCTTACCAACAAGCTTATGGGAAGCATATCACTCTTTAGAACAAGACGATGTTGTTAAAAACACTCTTGGACCACAAATATTCAATCAATTCTACAATATTAAAAGAGCTGAATGGGATTCCTACAGAATTCAAGTATTTGACTACGAAAGAGATGAATACTTAAATGTATAAGCATAATTAGACGGTAGTTAATCTATTTAACTACCAAAATCACCTTTTTTGGAGGTTTAAAAAATTAAAATTAACTTAAAAAAATGAATATATGTATGAAGTTTGTTTTTTGAAATTTTAGAATTAAATTAAAGGCATATGAAGTAATTTTAAAATTATTTATACAAATCAATTATGATCATTATTTTATCAGGTAAATTTAGTACAGGCATATAACGAATTAAAAGCTAAAAATACCTACTTAAAATAAAATAAACTCAAGTTAAAACTTAAAATACGTGTATTCGCCGATTATTTTATGGAGGAATAAAAATGTGTGGAATAGCAGGTGTAATATACAAAGATAAAAAAACTCATCCCGTAGGAGAAGCATTAACTTCAATGTTAGAATCATTACAACACAGAGGCCCAGATTCTGCAGGTTATTCAATCTACGGTAGCTTAAACTATCCTGAAAATAATTACCAATTAAATATTGAAGTACAAAGAAAAAAAGGCGTACTTGACAACTTAAAATCATTATTAACTCAAATCAGCCCAATCTTTGAAGAAGAATTAGTAAAATCCGTCGGAGACTCAGACGTATACAAATGTAAAATTGCTCTAGACGAATATTCACTTTTAAAACCATGTATTAACGAAATCGATGAATTAGAAAACGTTAGAGTCATCAACGGTTCACACTCATTTGAAATGATAAAAGATGTTGGAGAAGTAAAAGACATCGCAAAAAGATTTGATGTTGCAAACAGAATGGGAACTCACGGAATTGGACATACCCGTTTTGCAACTGAAAGTAGTGTTGATCGTTATCACGCACATCCATATCAAAGCTACATTATACCAGATATTACAGTAGTCCACAATGGACAAATTACCAACTACTGGAAAATTAGAGACTCCTTAGAACGTAAAGGACATAAATTCGAATCTTTTAACGATACCGAATGTATTGTTCATTACATGGCAGACAAACTTGACCAAGGATACAAATTAGAAGAAGCACTCGATCAAGCAGTAATCGATTTAGATGGTCCTTTTTCAATTTTAGTAGGAACACCTAATGGTATCGGTATTGCAAAAGACAAACTTGGTTTAAGACCAGGAGTAATGGTTGAAACTGATGAAATCTTTGCAGTTGCATCAGAAGAAATGGCATTACACAGTGTAATTGAATCTAATCAAATAGAACAAATTGCACCTGGAGAAACAAGAGCTTACACTATCTAAAGGGGTTTTATCAATGAAAGAATATGTAATTGATGCAAAAAATATGGAAGAAAAAGAATTAAATCGTACTATCAAAGAACAGGCTGTATATCACGATAAAATCATTATTAACAATCCAGAATCAAAACACGACATCTGTGCAGGATTAATTGAAGATGTAGACGTAGAAATAAACGGTTCTGCAGGTTATTTTGTTGGAACAATGATAAACAAACCAAAAATCCACATCAACGGAAATGCAGGTTGGTTTGCTGGAGACAACATGACCAAAGGTGAATTGATTATTGAAGGTACTGCAGGAGATGGTGCAGGACAAGGAATCTATGGTGGAACAGTAATTGTAAAAGGAAATGCTGGATCAAGAACTGGAGAAATCATGAAAGGTGGAACAGTCATCATTGGTGGAAACAGCGGATACATGACAGGGTTACTTATGATGGGTGGAAAACTCATTATCCTCGGTGATGTAACTGATGACGTTGGTGAATCCATTATGAGAGGAACAATCTATGTTCTTGGAGACGTCAAAAGCTTAGGAAAAAATGCTGTTATGAAAAAAACAACTCTTGAAGATCAAAAAGAGTTAAAAGAAATTTTAACAAAATACGGATTTGAACTAACTGATATTGATTATACAAACTTTAAAAAAATCGTTAATGAACAATAGGAGCTAATAAAATGAGTGAACACAAAATAGCTATGGTTGGAACACCATGTGAAATAATGGCTGCATCAAAATTAGAGGAATATGCAGATAGCCCTATTGCTGTTAAACTGGGCTTATTTTGTATGGAAAACTTTTCATACAAATACTTTGGAAATCTCTTAAAAGAATATGACTTAACAATGAACGATATTGAAAAATTCCAAATTGAAAAAGGATTTGTTTCATTATTACTTAAAACAAAAGAAACCGTTAAAATACCTCTTTACAAAGCTAAAAGCATAATCAGAAAAAATTGTAACATATGTGTCGAATTAACCTCTGAAACTTCTGACATTTCAATTGGGTCTATCGGTTCAGATAACGGATGGTCAACCTTAATAATCAGAACCAAAAAAGGAGAAGAGATTGTTAATAACGCAATTAAAGAAAAATACATCAAAGCTAAAGATCTTACCGAATCTCAATTTAAATTATTAAACAGGATTGCAGAAAATAAAATAAACAAAAACCTCGAGTATATTGAAGAAAGAGAATTCTTTGCAAGACCTGTATTATACCAAAGAGAAAGATTAGACAACGAAATAGCTAAAGAAATCTCTGAATCCCAATTCATAGATTTAAAATCTAACGTTATTGATGTTGGAGCATGCGTACTTTGTGGAGCATGTGAATACATTTGTCCTGATAATTTAATCACAATTGATGATACAAAACCAAGAATGAACAGCGAATGTGTAGAAGACTGTCATGCATGTTTTGCAGTATGTCCAAGGACTTTTATTCCTGAAAACTTAAGAAATGACAACACAAAAGCACTTGGTGAGTACATTAAAATATTATCAGTCAAATCAGTAAAACACAGACATGGTCAAGACGGATCAATTGTTACTACATTACTTGACTACTTATTAACCAACGATATCATAACAGAAGCACTTATCGTAGATAAAGAAGACCATTTAGCTTGGAAACCTTATGCAAAAATAACAGATGACATTGATGAAGTTGTTAAAGCTGGAGGAACAAAATACTCTGTTTGTCCTGTATTTAAACCGTTAAGAGATATAAAAGAGGAGGTGAACTAAATGCCATTTACTGTTGAGAGAAAACAAGAAATTTGTAAACAGAATAACGGCAGACCAGGTTGTTGCTGGTACTTATGTGACAATCCTAAAAGATCATCATGTAAAAACTGTTACAGCTGCTATTCAAATTGTCCTCACAACGTATATGAAGTAATTAATGACGAACCACAGCCTATACATCAGGAAAATTGTGTAGGATGTAAAATCTGTGAAGAAATGTGTCCAACACATGCAATATACGTCAAACCACTCCCAGACGAAGGTAGAGGAATCTGGTCCAATTCAACAATGGTTGAAATCAAACGTAAAAGTCAAACCGGATCATACAAAATGCGTGGTTGTGGATTAACAAGAAAAGTACCAACATTTGATGATTTAAGCATATTACCTGCACAGGTTTCAAGACCTCCTATTGATTCTTACAGAGAAAACTGTGACACCTCAGTAGTATTAGGAGACAGATTTGCAGAAAATCCAATTAAAATTGATACCCCAATTATGATTGGAGCAATGTCCTTTGGTGCATTAAGTAAAGAAGCTAAAATTGCACTTGCTATTGGAAGTAGTAAAGCAGGAACCATAGCAAACACCGGTGAAGGAGGAATGCTTCCTGAAGAAAGACATTATGCAGATAAATTAATTGCACAATATGCATCAGGACGTTTCGGAGTTTCAGCTAGCTATTTAAACAATGCAGAAGCTGTTGAGATAAAAATTGGTCAAGGAGCAAAATCAGGAATGGGTGGACACTTATTAGGACATAAAGTAACTGCAGAAGTTGCTAAAGTAAGAAACATTCCTGAAGGAACTGCTGCTTTAAGTCCCGCAAGACACATGGATATTGTCGGACCTGAAGACTTAAGTATGAAAATCAATCAGTTAAGAGAAATTACTGACTGGAAAATACCAATTATCGTAAAATTCGCAGCAGGTAGAGTAGAACAAGATGTAAAAATTGCTGCAAAAGCTGGTGCTGATATAATTGTAGTTGACGGTATGCAAGGAGGAACTGGTGCTGCACCAGAAGTAATCACAGAACACGCAGGTATTCCCACCATTGAAGCAATTGTAAAAGCTGACGATGCTCTTAAAGAAGTTAATTTAAGAAATGAAGTAAGCCTTGTTGCTGCTGGTGGAATTAGATCTGGAGCAGATGTAGCAAAAGCAATAGCTTTAGGTGCTGATGCAGTATACATCGCAACCTCTGCATTAATCTCAATTGGATGTAAAGTCTGTCAAACCTGTTCTAAAGGAACCTGTGCAAAAGGAATTGCAACACAAGAAAGAGTCCTTAGAAGAAGATTAGATCCAATTAGAAAAGGTCAGCAAGTTGCAAACTACATAGAAGCAATGACTCAAGAGGTAAAATCATTAACACAACAAGCAGGTAACACTGATGTTAAAAAACTTGAACGTCAAGACCTTGTTTCCTTAACTATGGAAGCAGAACAATTAACTGGAGTACCAATGGTTAGTAAAAAATACTAAATAGCTTAATAGGAGAATGTGATTATGGCTGCATTTGATAGGGTTAAATCTGGAATCCATGGGCTTGATAAAGCTTTAGACAATATCCGTTTAGGAGATAATGTCGTATGGAATGTTACAAATTTAAATGAATTTTCATACTTTGTAAATCCATATGTAAAGCAAGCTAAAGAGGATAATAGAAACTTAATCTATATCAGATTTGCTAAACATCCTCCATTAATTGAAATGAGCAAAAAAGACTTTGAATTGCTTGAAGCTGAACAGAACAATCCTGATACAGAATTCTGCATGATAGAACGTGACGGGATTAAAATATATCAGGTAAATCCATATAATCAGTTTGAAACATTTACTTTAGAAGTTCATAGAATTATTGAAAAAGAAGGCTTTGATGCTTTTTATGTTTTTGACTGTTTAAGTGATCTTCAGGCAGTCTGGTCAACAGATTTAATGATGAGTAACTTCTTTAAAGTTACCTGTCCATTTTTATTTGAGCTTGATACTGTAGCATTTTTCCCAATTATTCGTGGAAGACATTCATATGATGCAATAGCTAAAATTCGTGAAACTACACAGTTATTCCTAAATGTGTACTCAAATTCACCAGAAGAAGTTTATGTATCCCCTCTAAAAGTTTGGAACAGATATTCTCAGACAATGTTTTTAGGACATAAATACAACTCAAAAACTGGAATTCTTAAAGTTTTACAGGAAGGTCAGGAAGTTAGTAAGTATTATAAAACTATCAACGATTCTGACAAACATCAAAACGGACAAACCTTAGATAGCTGGGAGAGATACATGCTTCAGGTTAGAATGAAGTATGAAAAAGGAGAAAACGTTGATGACGAATGTGATAAATTATGTGAACTCATGATGACAAAAGATGAGCAAATGCTTTCAAAAATTAAGGAATACTTTACTTTTGAAGATTACACAACAATTTATGACCGTAGAGTTGGAAGCGGATTAGTAGGTGGTAAAGCCTGCGGAATGTTACTTGCAAGAAAAATTATTGAAAAAAACTGTCCAGAGATATATGAAAATAATCTTGAACCTGATGATTCCTTTTATATCGGTTCTGATTTGTTTTACACCTACATTGTCTCAAATGACTTATGGGATCTTAGAGTAAAACAGAGAACCGAAGAAGGATACTACAAATATGGAAAAGAGTTAGAAGAAGGTCTTAAAAATGGTACTTTCTCAGATGAAATTAAAAAAGCATTCATAAACATCCTTGATTATTTTGGTCAAAGCCCAATTATTGTCCGTTCAAGTAGTTTTCTTGAGGATGGTTATGGAAATGCATTTGCTGGAAAATATGAGTCAGTATTTTGTGCGAATCAGGGAAGTCTTGAAGACCGTCTAGCAGCTTTTGAAGATGCAGTAAAAGTTGTATATTCAAGTACAATGAACATTTCCGCTTTAGAATACAGGAAATTAAACAACTTAGATGATACTGATGAACAAATGGGTCTTTTAGTTCAAAGAGTTTCCGGATCATATCATGGAAACTACCTATTCCCAACTGCTGCAGGAGTAGGATTTTCCTACAGTCCATATTCACCTCTTCCAGATATGGACAACAGCAAAGGGATGCTAAGACTTGTAATGGGTCTTGGTACAAAAGCAGTAGACAGAACCAAAAAGGACTATCCTAGAATCATTAACCTCGATAAGCCTGAAGTAACTCTAATGAAAGATGTAAAAGAAAAGCACAAATATTCCCAGCATTATTTGGATGTTATTGATTTAAAAAACGTCAGTTTACATGACATTCCAATTAGTGAAGGTTTAGATATAATTCCAAGATATGCAAAAAAAGTGTTAGTTGAACATGACAAAGAAGCAGAAAGAATGTTTCGTGACCGTGGCCAAAAAAGAGAAATCGTATTTGCCAACTGTGAAGGAATTGTGAAAAACAGTGATTTCATAGACAAAATGAAAACTATCTTGAAAACCTTGGAAACTGCATATGACTATCCTGTTGATATTGAATATACTTTAAACATTGGAGAGGATAATTCGTTTAATATAAACCTATTACAATGCCGACCTCTTCAAGTTTCAACAAGTACGGAAGATATTGAAATGCCTGAAAATAAAAATGTGTTCTTCCACATTAAACAATCTTCAATGGGAATGTCTAGGAAAAATACAATAGATACAATCTGTTATGTTGATCCACACAAATATTACGAATACCCATACGCACAAAAAGGTTCAATCTCCAGAGTTATTAGTAATGTAAATAGCTATTGTAAGCAAAATGAAAAAAGAGCTATTTTAATTGTTCCTGGAAGAATTGGAACCTCCTCTCCAGAATTAGGTATTCCAGTAGTATTTGCAGACATTAGTCATTTCTCAGCAATCCTTGAAGAATCATACAGTAAAGTTGGTTATATGCCCGAGTTATCTTTTGGAAGCCACATGTTCCAAGATTTGGTAGAAGCAGAAATATATTACGGAGCATTGTTTGAAAATGAAAAGAAAATCGAATTCAATAAAGAAATGATATTTAAACATCAAAATATCTTAAAAGACATAAATCCAAACTTAAATGAAGACATATACAATATGGTGCAAGTAATAGACTTTGATAAAAATAAAGCAGAATTATATCATGACATGAATAAAGACGAAACATTGTGCATTTTTAAATAAAATATAATGAAAAGAATTTTTCATTATGGCAGGGTGGGCGGGACTATATGCCTTTTTATTTGCAACAATTTTTGAAAAAAAATTTCAAATAAAAGCAACGTATGACATAAAATTATGTGAAAATGACCCAATTGAGTTTTTTGAGTTTATTTTCCCAATAGGGTTTATTTTCACATTTTTTCAAATCACTTATTTTATAACAATTACATTAATTTTAATGATATTTAACAAAGACGCCTATCACATAATTACATCAAAAATCATTGAAAATAAAGAATTATGCAAAAATGGTAATAATGAGTTAATTAGTGTAGATATGAAAATAAAAAAAGATAGTTTTAAAACTAGTCACAATGACTAGAATTTAAAACAAGTACTGGTTTTTTTAGAATAGCAGTTATTACAGCTATGACAAATAGCTACTCCTTTTCCATTTTTCTTCCAATCAGCCAACAAATCAGGTTGTGCAACAAATGGTTTTGACATTGAAACAAAATCAACAGTTGAGCTATTTAATATTTCATTAATTAAATCCATATCTCTAAATGATCCTCCTAAAACAACAGGAATATCAATAGCATCAATCAATTTTTCAACATAAACCAAAAATGGATGTTTTTCACCTTTATCATAAATTTGTGAAATTGTACGTGCTGTAAGTTGAATACTGTCAGCACCTGCTTTTTCAAGTTCTTTTGCAATTGCAATACTTTCATCAGCAGTCATTCCACCTTTTCTTGCATCCCAAGGATTTAATCTGCAGCTTACATGAATATCCATTGTCTTTTTAATGACTTTAATGATTTCAGTAGAAATTCTTGCACGATTTTCTGTGTTTCCACCATATTTATCATCTCTTTGGTTGAAATATGGATTCATGAATCTCGCAAGGTAAAAATTATTCCCCATATTAATTTGAATTCCATCAAAACCTGCAAATGAAAACTTTTTAGCAGCCATTATCACTTCAGATTGTAATTTTCTTATACCTTCTTCAGTAATTTCATTAGCTTCCACTTTTTGATTTTCCCCGTCATCATAATAGAAAAATGCCAATTGACCTAAAATTGGAACATCATATTTGTGAACAATATCACTAACCATCTGATAGTCTTTAATAAAACCTCTGTAATTCATATTAGTTGAATAAGGGAAAAATCTGTCTTTAGGATCAAGTGCAAATATTTCAGAAACAATTAAACCGGTTCCACTACTTGCAATTTTTTCATATCTATCATAAACATCAGGAGTTAAAAAACCACCTTCAGCAGTTTCAGTTTCCCAAGTTCCAGTTCTAACAATACGACTGTTAAGTTTTAAATCAGCAAATTGAACTTCATCAAAAATGTTTTTCATAATATCACAACTAATTATTAATTTATGTTTAGTGATATTTAATAATTACAATATACAATAAACAGAATTATTCGTAATTTATTAAATAAAATCTAAAGTTTTATATGTATAAAAATAGAATTTATAATTAACTGATTTAAATGTAGGAAAATAATATGGCAAACGCAATTCTTGGAGCAGTATTATCCTTTTTAATCCCAGGATTAGGACAAGCATATGCTGGAGACATTAAAAAAGGTGTAATCTTTTTCGCAATCGCTATTGTTTTAGGTATTCTTGTAACCTACGTAATAAACTTAGGCAATATTGGTATGATAATAAGCCTTGCTTACGGAGTTTACGCTGCTTACGACGCATACAAAATGATTGAATAAACATAAACATTAACTTTTTTTATTTTTTTTATTTTTTTAAAAAAAATAGCTATTTTTCAATGTAAAATTTTAATTTTAAGAGTATTTAAAAAAAAGTAGAAAAAAGGTAATCTATTTGATTACCATTAAAGTGTCACCAGCACTAACTGCATCTCCAGGTTCTACGAAAATTTCTTCTACAACACCATCAACTTCAGATTGGATATCGTTTTCCATTTTCATAGCTTCGATAACACAGATAGTAGATCCTTTTGTGACTTTATCTCCAACATTAACGTTGAGTTTAATTACCATACCTTGCATTGAAGAGGTAACTCCTCCTTCAACAGGGTGGAAATTACCGTCGCCTGCTTCTTCAATTTCCATAAATCCAGTAGGCATGATTTTAACTTCAAACATGTCCCCATCAACTTCAACATTATATTGAGTTGGAATTCCAATAGTTTCATCTTCACTAAGGGAGTGGGGTGGTTTGATTTCTTCTTCAACTGCTTCTCCTTTGAGGAATTTAGGAGCAATTGAAGGATATAATGCATAGGTTAATGCATCTTCATCAGTTTTAACGAATCCTTTTTCCATACCTTCAGATTTGAATTTATCGAATTCAGGTTCGAGTAAGTCTGCAGGTCTGCAGGTAATAACTTCTTCATCACCAATGATTTTTTTAGAGATTTCTTCATCAACAGGTGCAGGAGGTTTACCATACATTCCTTTCATGTAATCTTTAACTTCGTTAGATACTGTTTTGTATCTTTCTCCACCTAAAACATTCATTACAGATTGAATACCAACAATTTGGCTTGTTGGAGTTACAAGAGGTGGGTATCCCATATCTTTTCTAACACGAGGCATTTCATCTAATACATCATTGTATCTGTCAAGTGCATTTTGTTCTTTAAGTTGGGAAATAAGATTTGAGAGCATTCCTCCAGGAATTTGATATAATAATACATCAGCATCAATACTTGTGGAAATTGGATCTAAAATTCCTAAATATTTCTTTTTAATATCTTTGAAGTATTCTTTAATAGAAGTTAATAATTTTAAATCAAGACCAGTGTCAAATTCAGTTCCTTGAAGAGCAGCAACCATACTTTCTGTAGGTGGTTGACTTGTTCCCCATGCAAGAGGTGAAATGGAAGTATCTAATATATCAACTCCAGCTTGACAAGCAGCATAATAACTGATTGGAGTCATACCACTGGTACAATGACAGTGTAAATCTACAAGTAAATCAGTTTCTTCTTTTAATTTTGATACTAATTCATAAGCAGCTGCAGGAGTGATTAAACCAGCCATATCTTTAATTGCAACAGAATCACAATCAAGAGCTTCTAATTCTTTAGCTAAATCAACAAAATCATCAATAGTGTGTACAGGACTTATAGTGTAACTTAATGTACCTTGTACATGAGCTCCTTGATCTTTAGCAACTTTAATTGCTTTTTCCATATTTCTGATATCGTTTAAAGCATCAAATACTCTGAATATATCGACACCATTTTCATATGATTTTTCTACGAATTTTGTTACAACATCATCTGGATAGTGTTTGTAACCAACTAAGTTTTGTCCTCTCAAAAGCATTTGAATAGGAGTTTTATTAAATTCGGATTTTAATTGTCTTAATCTTTCCCATGGGTCTTCATTTAAATATCTAATACAAGTATCAAAAGTAGCTCCACCCCAAGCTTCTACTGAAAAATAACCGACTTTATCCATTTCTTCAGCGATAGGAATCATGTCTCTGGTTCTCATCCTTGTTGCAAGTAGAGATTGGTGAGCGTCACGAAGTGCTGTTTCTGTAAATCTCAATTTCGCCATTATTTACACCTCTTTAAAATTATTTATAAATAACTATAAAATATACCATTATACATTTATATTATTTGTATTATATAAAAATATGCAAAATTAATGAATTTTTTAAAAAAAAATGACAGTTGTGAAAAAAATAAAAAAAGTAAAAATTGAAAAATTATCTTTCCAAATCACCGGAAATGAATTTTTCAACATTTTCAAATGCTTCATCATCAGTGTATTGAATTGGAGGGTGTTTCATAGTGTATGATGAAATAGAAGTTAACTGTCCACCAATACCTCTTTCTAAACCAATTTTACAACATCTGACTGCATCAATTACACAACCTGCAGAGTTTGGAGAGTCTTCTACACTTAATCTGAGTTCAATTTCCATTGGAACATCACCAAATGTACGTCCTTCCATTCTGAGGAAACATAATTTGTTATCTTTTTGCCATGGGACATAATCACTAGGACCAATGTGAATATCCCTGTCATCCATTCTTTCTTTTAAAACAGACTGAACTGCTTCGGTTTTGGATTCTTTTTTAGAGTCTAATCTTTCACGGTTAAGCATGTTTAAAAAGTCAGTGTTTCCACCTGTATTGATTTGATAGGTTCTGTCTAATTTTACACCCCTATCCATGAATAAACTAGCTAGTGTTCTGTGAGTAATAGTAGCTCCGATTTGAGCTTTAATATCGTCACCTACAATAGGAATTCCTTTAGCTTTGAATTTAGCATCCCATTCATCATCACTTACAATAAATACAGGCATACAGTTAACATATGCAACACCAGCATCAAGAGCACATTGAGCATAATATCTTGCAGCTTCTTCTGAACCTACAGGCAAGTAGTTAACTAAAATTTCTGCACCACTTTCTTTTAAGACTTCAACAACATCAACAGGCTCTTCATCACTTACAACAAAAGTGTATTCATCATCATAATTAGCCATATGAGGTGCAACACCATCTAAAATATGACCCATACATACTTTAGCATCATATTTAGGAATATCTTCTTGGAAAACAGTTGTACAGTTTGGCTTTGCAAAAATAGCTTCGTCGATAGTCTTTCCAACTTTTCTTGCATCAACATCAAAAGCAGCTACAACTTCAATGTCACTAGGTTCATATCCTCCAATATCCCAATGCATAAGACCTATTGCATCTTCGGGATTTTTGCCATCATAATAATGTATTCCTTGAATAAGAGAACTTGCACAATTCCCTAATCCAACAATTGCTATTTTAATTTTATTCAATATAACACCAGCTTCATTAATTATAATTAAATAATACTTTAATAAATAAAATACTAATATTATGTTAATTAATATACTTTATATAATTATCCAATTGAATTAACAAATTATAGGAAATTAAAATATGAATCCATATATAGAAATCTTAAGACCTGGAAATGCATTAATGGGTGCAATATCCATCATTTTAGTTGCACTTATTGACAAAACAATCTCAATACCTGTAGTGCTTGCAATGCTTGCAGTATTTTTTGAAACTGCAGCTGGAAATGTGATTAACGACTATTTTGACTACAAAATTGACTTAATAAATAAACCTGATAGACCAATACCTTCTGGAAGAATATCTCTAAAAAACGGAAGAAACTATGGTTATTTTTTATTCTTTATGGGAACCGTGTGTGGGTTTTTTATAAGTTATCTTACAAACAATTGGATTCCATTTGCAATTGTATTATTTGCTGATGTAGTTCTTTATTTATACGCATACAAATTAAAATCAACTCCACTTCTTGGTAATTTAACAGTTGGATTTATGACAGGTTTTGGATTCGTATTTGGAGGATTTTCCATAAATAATCCAACTATAATAATGACTTCAATATTCCTTGGATTTTTCGCATTGGTTATGACAACTGCACGTGAAATCATAAAAGATATTGAAGATATTGAAGGAGACAAAGCAGATGGGGCAAGGACATTGCCTATTTTAATTGGTGCAAAAAAACCTGCAATACTTGCTGCTATCTTAATCGTGGTTGACAGCGCATTATGTCCATTATTATACTATTATCATGTATTTGGAATATTATACCTACCAGTAATAGCTATTGCAGTTGTATTATTCATTTATTCTGCAATAATCATATTAAAATCACAAGAAAGAGAAGTTGCTGCAAAAGCTTCTAAAAACTTAAAAATAGGAATGTTAATAGCATTTGTTGCATTTGTATTTGGATCATTATAACTAAAAGTTATATATAACACAAAATAAATTAACTAACAATGTTAAAAGAGTTCAATTTAAATAAAAAAGATAAAGCATATTTAATAGCTATTTTATTATTTAGCACAATATTAGTTGGATATTATATCAACTTTAATAATTCAATTGGTATTGCATGTTCTGATGTGTATGTTTATCTTTTAAATGCTCTTTTTTATACTGGAGAAAAAATAAGTACAACAAGTTTTGTTTATATCTCTCCAGTAATCTGTTTTTTAACTTCACTTCTTTTTAGAATAGGATTAGTGGATAAATTAGCAATATTTATCGTTACTGGACTATTTGCAATAATTGGAAATATCGGATTATACATTTTACTTAGAAAATTCTTTAAAGAAGAGTTAAGCCTTCTTGGTGTGATAATTTATTCTTCATCATCACTTTACCTAACCTGGCTTGCAAACGGAACATTAGACATTCCTGGTGTTTCAATGATTATATGGATTGCAATTATTACTTTAATCGCAATTAAAGAAAATCCAAAATACTACCAGTACATAATTCCAGTAATGGCTCTTGGATTTTTCACAAGATACACCATTATTCTAACAATTCCAGCATTTTTCTTGTTTTATGTTCTTGAAAACGGATTTGCAATAAAACCAGAAGATTGGAACTATATGAAAAAAGGATTGCTCATAGGAGTGGCTATTGGAGTAATCTTACTTGCAATTGTACTAATTATGGGTAATGGTCAATTCGAATTAGGAAACCAGATGATGAGCGGAATTAAAGGAACAAGTGGTTCTGTAAAAGATCCAGCTTACACTCCTGATGTTGGATACTATTTGAAAAACTATCCTAACTTCATATCAAATTCACATACTGTATTTGAGGCAAACCCTGTATTAAACTCCCCTACAATCCTATCATATATTGTATTTGCATTATTATTTGTTGGAGCAGGATTCTGGCTATATGATAACAGATTTAATCTTAAAAAACATGATAAAATTGCAATTATAGTATTACTAATAGGAATATTAAGCTTTACAAGAGTTACTTCAATAATTACATCAATTTTAATTTATATTGGAATATATTTACTTGCAAAAGATAGAAATTACAATGTAGGAATATTTATGTTAGGCTGGATTTTGGCAAATGCAATTTTCTTAAGCTTTAATATTGTTAAAGTAAACAGATACATACTTCCAACATTTCCAGCATTCATATTCTTTGTTTTAGTAGCAATAGAAAATATCCACTCACACATCAAAATTAATAAAAATATAATTCCAATAGCTTTGATAGTGTTGTTTGTAATTCAGGCATTTGCATTTACTGCAACCTTTGAGCCAACAAACAAATATCTTGCTCCAGAAGAGATTTCAAACTACATTATTGATAACAATCCTGATTACAAAAACATGACTATTGGTGTTTACAATGTAAGACCATATAGCTGGTGGATTGGAACAAATATCGAAGGAATACCTTCAAGTGTACACAGCAAAATAGATCAAAGTAATATCACATATTATATTTCAAACCATCCTATTAACCTGACAAATTTTACCATGGTTAAAAATATTGATACTTTGTATTTATATAAAAATAATAAAACTCCTTTTAATTAAACATTTACCTGTTTTTTAGAAACATATATAATAAAAAAAATAGAAAAATAGTATCATAAAAATTAATTTAAGAGGATAATATGAAAGTTGTATGCTGTAAGAACTGTGGTGCAAAATACCAACTCAATGATGACGATGACATATCCACATTTGAGTGTTCTTCATGTGCAGGTGACTTAGAATACTTAGAAGACTATTCTAATGAAGAAAATGAATCCAATGACTCCGCTATTAGTCAAACAAGATACAATAATTCATATATTGTTCAGTGCCAAGATTGCGGATTAAAATACAAAATCAAAACTACTGACAGCATTCTTGATTATGAATGTGACAGTTGTGGTGGATCTTTAAGATATTTGGATGAAAATTTAAACAAAGAATTAGATTCCTATATCGAAGAGAGAAAAGTAGAGATTCAAAACATTAGAAAAGAAACAATCCCTAATGAACCAACATCTGAAGAATTTACTACAGATTATGATAATACCTCAATAAAAACATTTACTGATAGACTTGAAAACTTCTTCTCAGAAGAGCATATGAGAAAAATAGCTGATGCTGAAAAAGAAGAAGAACAAAAAGAACCAGTAATGAAAAAAACAGCAAGAACAACCATACCACAATCCGTTTTATCAAAATTTGGAAGAGAATTCGATATTCCTCAAACTAATGACTATGACACTCTTAAAAATTTCCTTAAAGAAGAATTTTTCAAAGGAATTGAAGAAGATTATTATTCAGCAAATATTGTTGAATCAAAACCTAAAAAGAGTTTTCTTGATAAAATTAGTTTAAGTGAACCTGAAATTGGAGGTATAACTGATGCTCCAGTTCCAGATATAGAAGAAGAACTTAAATTTGAAATTGAACCTTCAAAAATACCAAACTTTGATGGAAATAAAGTTCCTGTTATTATCGGAGCTGTGATTTTCATTTTGAGTATAATTGAAATTTTAACCATAAATGGTGGTATTGGAATTGCTGCATTGTTTATTGGAGTAATCATTTTATGTTATGGACTATATAGAAATAAAGACATAAAAGAGACTGAAGAAAGAACAAGAATTATCAGAGAACACTTACTTAGTCTTCCAGAAGAGTTTTATGTATTCTATAATGTTAGAACTCCAACATCATCTTCAGGTATTAATCACGTTGTAGTAGGACCAACTGGAATATATGCATTGCTTTCACAAAAGTATAATCCAAAACTTAGATTAGAATCAGAAAATGAAAATTTGAATCTAATAGGAAGCACTACTTCTGATGAAGAAAGATTTGAAGATATTGGCAGTTATGGTAAACAAAGATTTAAATATACTACCAAACAGGCTAAATTCCCACAAGACAATAAAGTTAAACAAAAATCATTAAGTTTAGGAGAAGATTTGATTAACTTCCTTAATGATAATAACATTAAAAATTGTTTTGTTGAACCATTAGTTGGATTCATAAACCATGAAGTTGTAGTTATAAACATGCCTTTAACTGATGAAGACTTGTTTATTGAAGAATTACTTCATAAAATCCAAAATTCAACTGTAAAATTAGATTCTGAAACAATCAACAAATGTGCTGTTTTAATTAACAAATATTCAGCTGATTGCTCATCAGAATTTTAATTCTTTTTTTATTTTTTTATGATAACATATCATAATCAATTAATGAACCTTTAGAAATAGTTTTATTCGCTTTTTTACCAATCACATTATCTATCTCAGACGGTGAAATTCCACTTCCAGGTCTTTTAATTATAATATCAGATTCATTAATTAATTCGCCCATCTTAATATCTTTTTTAGCACAAATAGACTTTCTAACACAGTTTCTAGAATATGACTCGCAAATTAACGGTTGTTTATTTTTAAAACCATTAATTTTAGATAATACATCCATATTCAAATTAAAAATTCTAACATCTTCTTCATCAATTGAAAATTTATGATTTTCTAATGATTTATCCAAAGTAAAGTATTTTTCCAAAACAACAGCACCATAGTTGTATGCAGTTGTTAATGTGAACATATAATTATCGGAGATAGTGTAATCACTGTAACCTACTTCATAGCCTTCAAATGACTCTGATAAGTCCTTAATCATTAAAAGATTTGCATCCCTGAGTTTTGTAGGATAAGATAAAACAGCATGCATAATTACAGTGTTAAAATTAGAATTATCTTCAATACAATCAATAGCTGCTTTGATTTCTTTTATATTGGATGCACCAGTTCCAAGCAATATTGGCTTTTGTTTTTTTGAAATATAATCAATAAATGGAATATTTGTCAAATCACCAGAAGCTATTTTATAAACATCCACAAATTCATCCAATTCATCAACAATATTCTCATTTGCAGGAGTTATTATGAAAACTAAATCCAACTGTTTAGCATAGCGGGCCAATTGTTTATATTCATCTAAGGTTAATTGATCCTCAATTAACTCATTATCATGACCACAATGCAAGAATTCAGAATCACCAACATGAAAATTAACTCCATTTACGCCAGACATCTTACATTTGTCAATCAGTAGTTTTGCAACATCAAAATATTGCAAATTTTCTCTATTAGCCAAATCATAATAATTAAAACTAATCTCACCAACTAGAAACGGACGTCTGCGAAATGTTTTCATAAAATCACTTCATTATAAATTTTCTATACTGTTCACGAACAACAGAAGAAATATTTTCATAACCATGATACAAATCAATAGCCCTCATTTTATCATGCATATTCATTCTAAGTTCATGGTTGTTAACAAGTTCTAAAAACTCATTTATGAAATCCTCTTTTGCAAGTGAATCAGCATCACCAAGATTTATAATACCATTTGCACTATTAGCAAATACATGAGTACGTTCTATATCATTTTGATAAACACAGATTGTAGGAATACCTAATGAACAGGCATCATACATAATTTTACTAGCAGAAGCAATTAAGATATCTGCCTTAAATACAAAATCACTTACATTAGAAACATTCTGATAAATTTGAACTAGAGGGTTTGCTTCAAATCTGGATACTAACTGTTCAATATTTTCATAACCTCTACCAACAATAACATTTATTTTCTTTTCGTAAGTGGTTGACAAAATAGCCTCTAAAAACATTTCAGATAAATTTTTAGGATCACTACCTTCAATAAGAATTAAAATATTACTTACATCCTGAGTAATTACCTTACGAGGCTGGAAATAAAACTCATCTTCAAGAACGTGGAACTTCTGACCATTATAAACATTAGAGTCACTTAAATCATGTTCATATAATGAATCAAAAACAACATGTGCAAGTTTGGAACCTTCACCTAAATCATCAAAATTAACAGTGAAAAATCCTCTATTTTTTAATTCATCCATATATTCAACAGAAGTATCTGATACATCATTAAGAACTATCTGAGGATTAAATTCATCTAAAATGTTAAAAATGTCATTCTGATTATTATAACATTTACAGTTAAAACCGAATTTTTCAATCAGTTTATGTCCATATTCATACTGTTTATCTAAAACAAATAAAATATCATGAGAAACAAGTTTTGATGCAAATGATAAGCAACTACCTACTCTTCTGGTTCCACCATCATCATCACTAATTACAATTGCAACTTTTTTCCTTTGAATAATTGCATCAACAACTGCCCAGTCCATATAATCATCAACAACAATAGCTTCTTCACGGGAGAGATTGATTATGTCAATATTATCCCCAATGTAAGAATCATCATTGATAAATCCTCTACGTGTTGCAACAATTGCTCCTGTTTCTTTGAAGTTACTTGGCAATTCATGAGTATTTACCCTTTCAATGTAATTTGGGAAATATCTTTTGTTATCTTCATCATATCCCCAGAATAGTTGTTTATCTTCAACAACAGAAATTACACTTTCAAGCCCAAAATCATCAAATTTCTCAATAGCTGAGTTTAAAGTGCTTATTTTAACCAAAGGAGATGTTGGCAACATTGTAATTACTATATCATACTCATCAAATGTTGATTTTTCTTTTTGTACAATAGAATTGAAAATAACAGATTCTAAATTAACTTTCCCTTCAGATGATTCTTCAGAATACTTAATAACACTTGCTCCAAATTTTTCAGAAATAAAAGCAATTTCACTATCATCAGTAGTTACAACAACATCATCAACATATTGTGATGATTTAGCAGTTTGAATTGTATAAGAAATTAGAGGTTTATTATCTAATAACCTAACATATTTACGAGGAATACCATTTGAATTCCCCTTTGCCGGAATAACTACTAAAATCTTATTATTATTGAACATGTTAATCCTTATATCCATAAATTTAATTAATACAATTATAAATATACTAATTATATATTATTAAATCTTTGGTGTTATTATGAATATGAAAGCTATGTCAGAGAAGTTATTAAAAAAAATAAACGAATTATCAACACCCGTGAAGATAATGCATGTTTGTGGTTCTCACGAACATACAATAATGGAAAATGGAATTAGAAGTCTACTTCCAGAAGAAGTGGAAATTATTGCAGGACCAGGATGTCCAGTTTGTGTTGTACCATCTCGTGAAATTGACGAAGCATTAGAATTAATTGACAGAGGAGTTACAATTACCACCTTTGGAGATATGTTAAGAGTTCCAGGTTCTGAGAGATCTCTTGCAGATGCTAAAGCTGAAGGAGGAGATGTAAGAGTAGTATATGGAATCAACAGAGCAATTGAAATAGCTCAAAAAGAAGATAATGATGTTGCATTTATATCTGCAGGTTTTGAAACAACTGCACCAACTACAGCAGCAGAATTATTAGCAACACCTCCTGAAAATTTCTCAGTTTTATCCTGTCACAGATTAATCCCACCCGCTATTGATTTTTTAATTAATTCCGGAGAAACAACTTTAAATGCATTAATCCAACCAGGACACGTTTGTACAATCATTGGAACACAACCATTCGAATATTTCTCAAGCCAATTCGGAATTCCTCAAGCTGTTGCAGGATTTAATCCATTAGACATTTTAATGTCTGTGTATATGATTTTAAGACAAATTCATAATGAAACACCAAAAATAGAAAATGAATACACAAGAGCGGTTAGAGAAGAAGGAAATGTAATTGCACAAGAAAAAATGAACGAAGTATTTGAAGTTACTTCCAGAGAATGGAGAGGATTTCCTAAAATACCAAATTCAATCTTAGAAATTAAAGATGAATTTAGTGAATTTAATGCTCGTGAAAAATACGATATTGAAGTAAAAGATGTTAACGAAGCTCCTAAAGGATGTATCTGCGGACCTATCTTAAGAGGACTTGCAAGACCTGAAGACTGTAAGTTATTCAGAAAAGCATGTACTCCATTACACCCAATCGGTGCTTGTATGGTAAGTAAAGAAGGAACTTGTAACATTGCACACAGATATTCAAGAGGATAATATGACAATTGAAGCAATTGCAGTAGATATTGATGGAACAATAACAGATGAAAAAAGACAAATCTGCATTTCAGCTATTGAAGCTTTAAGAAAAGCAGAAGCAAAAGGAATACCTACAATAATTGTAACTGGAAATGTTGTTAATTATGCTTATGCTACTGAAGTATTAATCGGTTGTAGTGGTGGTCTTGTAGCAGAAAACGGAGGAGTCGTATTTAAAGAAGGTGAAAACGACAACGCTGTTGAAACATTAGTTGAAAGAGATTTTGTAACTTCTGCTGAAGAACACTTAAAAGATAAATTAGGAAGTGAATTTGACAAACACGCATCTCATGATAATATGTACCGTTTAACAGAAACAGTATTCTACAAAACAATTGACAGGAAACAATTGGAAGATGCACTTAAAGATTTCAAGTATTTAGACCAGCTTGAGATTTATGACAGCGGTTTTGCACTCCACATTACAGACAAACGTGTAAACAAAGGAACTTCATTAAAATATTTATGTGAAAGAAATGGAATAAATATGGAAAATGTTATGGCTATTGGAGACAGTCAAAACGATGAAGACTTCCTAAAACAAGCAGGATATAAAATAGCTGTAGCAAATGCTGAAGATAAATTAAAAGAGATTAGTACTTACACCTGTGAAAATATGTTTGGTGATGGTGTAGCAGAAGCTATTGAGAAATTTGCATTATAAGTGATAAAATGATATATGAAATAGCTGATAAAGCACAAAAAGCAGTAAAAAACAGTTGTGACGCTTACGAGATATACATTGAAGAATCCAAATCTATTGAACTTGACTCTAGAAAAGAGGAATTGAATTTTGCGAAAGAGGAAATTGATTGTGGAGTTGGAATTAGGGTAATTAAAGACAATAAAGTTGGTTTTGCTTTCACTTCCGATATGAACAAGATTGAAGAAGCAGCAATGCAATCAATTGAAAACACAAAATTAAACAAAGTTGATGAAAATTATGCTTTTGCAGAAGTTGAAAAAGTTCCTGAAATTAAAAAAGTATATGATAAAAAATTCAACGACTTAAGTCTTGACGAATCCATAGAATTTTTAAAAAATACAATTGACACAACCATTAATCAAGGATGTGACATAACAGGTTCTGGATTTTCAGCAAGTGAAGGCAGATCACTTATTATTAACTCAAACGGAGTTTCAATTGAAGATGAAGGTACTGGATTTGGTATTGGACTTTCAGTAACTATACAAAAAGACGGACAAATTGCAACAGCATACAATTCACAATCTTCCAGATTTTTTGATTTAGATGGTGAAAAATTAGCTATTGAAGTATGTAATCTTGCAAAAAGTTCTCTTGATACAAAACCAATTGATACAAACGATTATGATGTAGTATTAGATTACTATGCTACAACAGGACTCCTTCAAACATTCATCAGTGCATTTAATGGTGAAAATGTAATGAGAGGAAGATCTATTTTAAAAGACAAAATGGGAATGGAAATTGCAAACCCTAACTTGACAATAGTTGACAATCCACTTTTAGAAAACGGAATGTGCACTTCAAAATGTGATGGAGAAGGTAGTGTAAGTGAAAAAACCGAACTTGTAAAAGATGGAGTATTAAATTCATTTATTTATGATATCTATACTGCAAACAAGCAAGGTGTTAAAACAACTTCAAACGGTCTTAGAGGATCTTATTTAACCACTCCAATGATTTCTCCTACAAATGTTGAGTTTAAATTTGATGAAATGAAAGACTTATCTGAAATTGACAAAGGTGTTTTAACAACAAGCGTTTTAGGAGCACATACTGCAAATCCAATTTCAGGAGACTTTTCTGTTGAAGCAAGTAATGCATTTAAAATTGAAAATGGAGAATTAACAGATCCTATCAATAAAGCTATGATTTCAGGAAATATCTTTGAAATTATGAAAAAAGTAGAAGGATTGAAATCCGAAATAAAACAGTATGGCCAATTTATTATTCCTAAATTGTTAGTACACGATTTAAGAGTAGTTGGTCAAAAATAAAAAAAAGTATGAAAAATTAAATTCTTTTTAATTTTTCTCTAATTTTTTTAACAGTAGGGTCAGAATAATCAATAGATAAGTAATCTGATCTTAACTTTAAATCAACATCAAATTGTCTTAACTTATTATTTATCACATTATCTATTTCAACATCTAATTTTTTTATTTGATTTTCAAAAGAACGTTGAGATTTAATAGCTGCAACATTAGTTTTGCGTGAAATCTTTTTAAGTTCTTCATCAACATCAAATTCTTCTTTTTTAGACATTAAAAACACCTACATTTCAATAATAGGTAATTGGATTTCTGTTACGTAATCTTTTTCATTCTCACAATTGTGAACGTTTTTAATTAAAACTTCTTTAGGTGAGCCGATAATGTCGTAATGGTTTTCCTGAGCAATTTCTACTAATTTTTCATAAGTGGACATAATATCATCAGCAGGGCCATAATGAATACCAGATAAAACTTTGTTTTCAATCATGTCAACAACACGAACTCTGTCAGTTTCATTAGCATCCTTTTTAATAGGAATACTTACATCAAATACTGCATCACCATCATTAACTTCATGTCTTGGTGAGAAATAAACGATAAATGGATCACCATCAGTTTCAATACCTTCAGCATCAACCCAACCCATTAACATTGAAAGGAAAATTCCCAAATCAGAAATTGGGGTTTTACAATTAATAACAGCTAATTTTTGTTCTGGAATTAGTTTAACTTCACTTTCCATTTTTACACCTTATTATTCTATAACATTTAATTAAATAAATAAACTTCTACTTCTTCGCCTTCGTCTAAAAGTTCAACAGATTTTGGAACTTTCACATACCCATCTGCAGAGGAAAGTGAAAATATTGCTCCGGAATCCTTAAATATTGGATGTACTTCTTCACCATCAACTTTAACAAGCTGATATTGCATTCTTCCAACAGGAGAATGAATTCTTCTAGTCATTTTACCCTTAACAGTTTCAAGTTCGAAGTTTTTATTAATACCTGCCAATTTAGTTAAAGGTTCCGCAATAAATGCATTGAATATCATTAAAGCTGAAACAGGGTTTCCTGGAAGGCCAATAACTAATTTATCATTGATTACACCAACAATAGTTGGTTTACCAGGTTGGACTGAAATACCATGAATGTGAACTTCACCTAATTCTTCTAAAACACTGTTTAAAACATCTCCAAGACCTGCAGAAGTTCCACCAGAACAGATTAAAATATCTACATCTTCAAGAGACTGGGTGATTTTTTGTTTGACTTCATCATAGTCATCTCTCATAACACCTAAGAAATGAGCATCAGCACCACAGGAAATAGCTGCGTTTTTAATCATTCCACCGTTTACGTCATAAATTTTACCGTAGGACAATTCTTCTCCTTGAAGAGTAATTTCATTTCCAGAAGATATTACTCCTAAAGTAGGTTTTTTATACACTTCAATAGTTTCAAAACCTTGTGAGAGCAATACTCCTATTTTACCCGGGTTTAAAAAGTCTCCTTTTTTAAGGATTAATTTACCTTCTTCAATATCAGAACCTTTTCTTGCAACATCCTGAGTTGGAGTAGCAGATGTTAATAAATTAACTTCACCATCAAATTTCTCAGCATATTCAACCATTACAACTGATTCAGATCCTTCAGGCATTGCAGCACCGGTACTAATCTCAATACATTTTCCTTTTTCAACTTTTTTATCAGTTGTAGCACCAGCTTCTAAAAAATCAATGACTTCTAATGTTTTAGGATTTTCTTCAGATGCTCCAAAACTGTCTTCAGCAAGAATTGCAAATCCATCTTTTAGAGCTTTGTTAAATGGAGGAAAATCCATTCTGGAATAAACATCTTCAAATAAGATTCTACCATATGATTCACCAACAAGAACTTCTTCACTTTGTTGGGTTAATTTTTCCTGACATAACTTTTGAATAATGTCAATAGCTTCATCGCATTCTTTAATTTTTAAAAATTCAGTTCCCATAATCACCACTTATATAACAAACAATAAATTAATATATAATATATTAATAAATATATAAATAATTTAATCTTATTTATAAGAATATATTTAATAAAATTTGGAGGAGTTTATTTGTCTAAACCTAATCAAAATCAACAACAAGAATACAGGAGAGTTAGAACACCCAAGAAAGGTGAAATTCCAGGAGTAGTCGAACAAATTATGGGACATGGAAAGTTAAAAGTTCGCTGTGCTGATGGAAATATGAGAATGACCAGAATTCCTGGAAAAATGAAAAAACGTATTTGGATTCGTGAAGGAGACGTAATCCTTGTAAAACCTTGGGATTTCCAAGCTGATGAAAAAGCAGATGTAATCTGGAGATACACAAAAACCGAGTCAAACTGGCTTGAAAGAAAAGGCTACTTAAAAATGTAGTCATTACTACTTATTTTTTTGATTTTAATGGATCCTAAAATAGCTAAAGCAGATGCAAAACATGAAAAAATTCATTCCCGAAAAAGAAATAAAGATAGTTCTGATAGAAAAGTGGGAAATGAAATTTTTGACAAGATTACTTTAGAAACATTATATAAATTAGCTAATCAGGGATACATTGACATTTTAAATGGTGCTATAAGTACTGGTAAAGAAGCTAATGTGCTTACAGGCATCACTGATGATGAGAAATTCGTAGCAGTTAAAGTTTACAGAATTGCTACTTCTGATTTTAAAAAAATGGATTACTACCTTAAAGGAGATCCTAGATTCAACCTTAAAACCAAAAATAAAAGGAAAATCATCTATTCATGGGTTACAAAAGAATTTAAAAACTTAACAAGATTAGAAACTGCAGGGGTTAATGTTCCCAAACCAATTACAAGTGCAAATAATGTATTGTTAATTGAATTTATTGGCGATGAAAATGGAAATCCTGCACAGCCTGTTAAAAATCAGCCACCACAAAATCCAGATGAATTTTTCAATAAATTACTTGTAAATCTAAAACTCTTTGTAAATGAAGCAAAACTTGTTCATGGAGATTTATCCAATTACAATATCTTAAATAAAGATGAAGAACCGGTTATTATTGATGTTTCACAATCAGTTGTTTTAGATAACCCTATTTCAAAAGAACTTCTTGAAAGAGATATTAACACCCTTGTTCGTGAATATTCCAAATTAGGTGTTAAAACTAGCTTTGAAGAAGTTTGGGAATATGTAAATCCTTGGTAAAAGATGTTTTACTTAGATGAAAAATACTTCTCAAATGCTCTCTGTTAACATTTTTTATAGAAAAACTATAAAGGTGTTAACTATAAATAATAACGAACTGTTGAAACCCCTTGCCATAAGTTGTAACCACTCGGAAGAAACACAAAGAATATATAGACTAGCATTGAGCCAATATGCTTCTTATTTTAATCAAGACTTACATGAACTATTAGCTGAAGCAGAAGAAGATGAAAACAACAATCTTAAATGGAAACGCCGCCGTGTAAAAGCAAAGCTAACAGAATACAGACACCACCTTCTGCAGAAATATGCTTTAAACACCGTCAAAAAACACATGATTGCAATAAATAAATTTTACAGATTCTATGATATTGAAATACTGAAATTGCCCATGATAAATGAAAAGTCAATGCAAAAAGCACAGCCTATTTATTTTAAGGATTTACCTGATAAGGAAATCATAAGGGAAGCCGTAAGCATTGCATCCCCATTTATGAAAGCAGTCATATTGTTTATCTGCTCCAGCGGTTGCGGAAGAGCTGAAACTTTGAATTTGACAATCCATGACTACATCGATGCACTGTCTGAATATGTGCCTAGAAGAAGCAGGGACATATATGAAATAATTGACATTACCAATGAAGACGACAATATCGTTCCTACTTTTAACATTAGAAGACTTAAAACAAATAAATACTATACAACATATTGCAGTCCTGAAGCGGTAAAAGCTATTAACGGTTATCTTTTAACACGTACAGACCCATTAACCAATGAAAGTATATTGTTTAAGACACATCCGCAATACTTAATCAATAACTTTCAAAAAATCAATGATTATTTGGGTCTTGGAAAAGTAGGAAAATACAATCGTTTCAGAAGCCATATGCTTAGGAAATTCCATGCTTCAGCATTGTACAATGACGGCATGAGTTTGGATAAGGTTAATGACCTACAGGGCAAGGCTAAAAACAAAACAGATCAGACATATTTTCTAATCAATCCTGAAGATTTGAAGTATGATTATATTCAACATCTGCCTGCTGTTACAATAAGTAAAGAGATTGAAAAGATATCAATCAAATCCCCAGAGTTTATGCAAATGGAAAAAGAAAACCAATCCTTAAAAACAGAAATGAATAAAATGAGGAATGAAATTAACGAGATAGATGATTTGAAGAAAACAGTCCGAGGCATAATGGAGATGATTGAAGAAATGTAATGATACCCTGGTTTAATTTTGATAGATTTGACTTTGGTAAAAAAAACATAAAAACTATGTAAACTTTAAAAAACTTTTGTAAAAGTTTTTTTAAAAAATCGTTTATAATTGTTTTTAGGTTAATTGAAGGATTTTACATCGGTTTTGGTGATGTGGTTTTTGTAAAAAAAACTGAAGTTTCAGGGATAAGGGCGAGGTAACTTTAACAATACCTCCCGCATACTCTGGGAAAATATGGTTTTTTAAAAAATCATAATCTAAAAAGTGATAATAACTATTCTTTTTTGATTTAAAGGATTCTGAAAGCTATTTAAAAAAACCATCCCAAAATTTCTCAATAGTTTTTATAGTTTTTATAAAATTAACATCACCCCATATTATGAAATCATAAGACTGAAAATAATCAACATAAAGAATGATTAATTTAAAAGGCATTTCATCCCTTATTTAATTTAAACATAGTATTTTTTATGATATCTAATAATATGAACCGATTAATTTGAACATTGCATTTACTATTTTAAATGCCCATATTTTCGAGAACCCAGCCATATTTATTCCATATCTAAAATCCATTCAACAACTACCTAAAAAAACTTGATTATTACACTTAAGATTATTTTCAAAGATGTTAATAATGGAATTTTTAAAAAGTAGCTATTAGAAATCAAATTAAAATTTGTCTAATTCATCTACTGAATACAAATAACATGAGAGATTTTTCATGAAGATCTTATTTAATAAGAGCAATTATAAAATGGTTGAGTCTTATTAATCATCTTCATTTACTTTGGATATTACTTTGAAGAGTGAAACACTTTATATCAATAATTAAGGAATATTAAATTCTAATTTATAATATAATTCAATATCCGAAATAATTTGATTAATTTCTTCATCATTTAGTAGATTTAAATATTTTTTTAATTCATTAATAGTTATTACCTCTTCAATTGCATCAATGTATCTTTTTTTAATTATTTCATTACCCTCACTTTTAGTAACAGCATAATCAACTAAATCTTTTAGAATTATATTTTTACTTGTATCTGTTTTAACTACAAATGTAATGGGATACCTCAAAACTTTATCAATATCTAAAAAATATTTATCATAATCTCCAACTTCAGTAACCTGAAAAAACCTGCCCCCCGGTTTCATAACAAAATCAATTCCACCATCGTTAGCATTAGTTCGTCCTGTTTTATAAAGTTGTAAATATTCTTCTTTTAAATCATCCTCAGAATTTCCAATGAATATTTTAGTTCGTTTATAATAATTAGATAGAATAGAATATGAAAAAATTTCAAAAATTCTTGCTTCTGTATCTTCATTAATTAAATTTAATAGTGAATTTTTCTTTAATTGAGGATTTTGTAATTTTTTTAAATCTTCTAATAAATAGAGCAACTCTTTATCTTTTTCAATTAACAGATTTATATATTCTTCAACAATTTCAATAAACATTTCAGTTAAATCTTCACCATCAATGTATAAATAATTCGGATTAAGACGATATTTTTTATCATCAATCAATATTAATCTACCCTGTTCAGAACCAAAATGATTTCTAAATTCTCCATTGACACGATTATTTAAAGCATGATTCTGTAATTTATCACCACCATATAATGTTCGGGTGAAATTAAATAATTCAGTAAACTTAAATCCTTTGAATTGATTATATTCTGGATTATTGATGAATCCTTTTTCTTTATAAAAATGTAATAAACTATAAACAGCATACCAATTTGCATAAGACCGTCTAGTTTTAGTATTTCCATGAATAGCATTAGATTTTAAATTAAAATATTGAATTAAATTACTTTTATTATAAATTTCTAATGATTTTCCAGGAAAATATTTTTCAATTATGTCTAAAATGTATTTTTCAGGTTGTTTGCCCATTTATATTCCCCATTTCTAGTGTTGTTTGTGAATTAATATGATCTTTTTTAGATTTATTTTTAGTTTTTCTTTTTTTCTCTTTTACTAGTTTTTCACCATTATACTCATTTGCAATCTCTAATCTGCGAATACCAATTTTAAAAAATTCAGGATTATAATCAATAGAAATTGATTTGCGATTTAATTTTTTAGCAACTGCAGAGGTTGTAAAACTACCCCCAAATGGATCAAAAACTATATCTCCCTCATTAGAACTAGCTAAAATAATCCTTTCAAGTAATTTTTCAGGTTTTTGTGTGGGGTGATTTTCATATTCATCCATTCTAAAACGCACTCTATTAAAATTCCAAACATTACCTGGAACTTTTTTTGTATTATAAGGCCTTGGAGGTGTTGCCCTATAGTCTATTAACTTTCTTTTTGATCCTGTTTTTGCTTCAACCATTATATCTTCATGGTTAAAAGTATATTTTGCTTTTTTATTTTTAGTGCACATTAAAATAGGTTCATATAATGATCCAAAATATTTTTTAGATTGGACTCCTGATGAATCATAATGCCAAACAATACGTGAAATAACATGATAATTTTCTTGCATAAAAACATCAATATAGGGCATATATTGTGTAGCCGTCATAATATAAAACGTCCCATCATCTTTTAAAATACGCATAGCTTCAGAAATCCATTGTTTATTCCATTCAACATAGTCCTCAGTTGATTCCCAACTATCTTTATTATTACCAAAATTCTTTCCAATATTATATGGTTCATCTGCAAAAATTAAATCAACAGAGCTACTTTCCATATTTTTCATTATTTCTAAAGAATCACCCAAAATAATTAAATGATTATCTTTCTCCATATGCTCATATTTTTCATTGACTATCTTAGAAAACAACATTTAAATACCTATAATTAAATTAATAATCTGTAAAGTAAATATAACTGTTATTAATTTATGTTAAAAGTTATTAAAAAATTTATCCAATATCCATGAATATATTATTACAGAGATTAAATAATTTCGTCAAATTAATAAAAAATTTATTTAATTGACTGTTATATTTCGAGAATATTAATTATAGATAAATTAAGTTTTCAAGGTATTAATTTTATTAATCAAAATCAATATCATAAACTCGAGAATTTAAATCATAAAACCATTCATCATTTTCTTTTCGAAATATGTAACTTTCACTTTGATTAACAGTTTTAGTACTATAATCATCAAATATGCTACTGAACCTATGAGAATATTCTTTAGGACAATAAAACCAAATATCTAAGAAAAATTCGACTTCAAATTCATTATTATCATATTGATGAATATCCGTATCATCTTCAAGTATCTCAAACGAATCAATTTCATAACTATTGAAATCTATACTGATTACACAAGCATCTTCATACTTCTTTTCCAATATTTTGAAAAAATTATTGGCAATATACTCTTTTAAGTCTGTGAAAAGTTTAAATTCTGTGTTAATATATGAATTAATATTTTTATTTTTTATAATCACTAAATCATTATAAATATCATGTTTACGGAAACTTGTAATGTAATTTTTAAATTCATCTTGTAATTCTTTTATATTGTTTGAAAACCCATTATCATTTGAAAATAGCGCGTATTTATCATATTTATTATCTTCAGCAAATTTTAATAAAGATAAAAATAAAATTGCATCTTTAAAACCTTTATCTGAACTGCCTTCAATAAATGGTGGTTTTTTATTAATAGACATGTCTAAGACTTTATTAAAAAGAAGATTACCCTCACTAGGAATTGGAATAATATTTAATTCTTCAAAATAATAATTTTTTAAGTTTTCACAGACCTTCTTAATATCTAAATCATTATTTATAATAGTAATTTCTTCAAAATTCTTAAACTCCCGTTTAAAGTTTTCTAAATCTCTACATTTTTTATTTAATTTTAATTCTAAATGATGTAACAATTCTAATAATACAATTTCTGGGAAGAAAATACTTACTTCATAAGTTAAATCATTTAATTCTAACGTTTTTAGAATCTTATAATATTCATCCAAGGGTAATTTTGATAAATCATTAATTCTTTTCTTGCTATAGGTAAAAACATTTGTGTCTGGAATTATTGCAATTTTTAAATCTGATTGCATGTTTAATTATTATGTTTTATTAATATTTAAATTTAAAACTGTTTAAAACCTATAATTTACCCAACAAATTCTCTTCAAATCTATCTAAAAAGTTTTCTTTTTTATTATCTAAAAATTTTTTAAACAAAACATATTCCTCATAAAATTCATTATAGTGCACTTTAATTTCATCATCATTCAACTTATTAAATTCATAAATGACACTGAAAATAAATAATTTAGAGTAATATACAAAAAATTTATTCCTATGATGTAAAATATTATATGACCATTCATTATCCAAGTTTTTAAGCTTAACGAATAACTTTTTCATGGAATCCAATAACTTATCATCATCATATTTATGGAAATAATAATCAATGATAAAATTACAGAAATCAGTGCAAAGAATATTCAAACCCTTATTTTTCTCATTAAACGAATTTAAAAGGTGATTATTCCATTTAATATGAATTAATTCAAAAACATATTCAGAATTCTCACATTCACTGCATTCCTTTAACATTTTTGTCCTAACCTCAATCAACTTAACATTGTCATTCAATGGAATTGACTCAATTAAAATGTTAAGATCTTCTTTAGATAGTTTGCAAAACATTGCTCCCATTACTTCATTGAAAAATTCATTATACATAAAAATATTCATTAATCCATTGAAGAGAGTTTTATTCAATTGATATAACTGGATGCACATTTCTACAACAAGATCATGATAATCCTCAATATCCCCAGATGCTCTTAAAAATTTCATTAAAAAACAAAGCAATGTTTTTTCCTTAATTTCATCATGATTTATGAAAAAGGAATTTATTTGATTAAAAGACATGCATTTTATAATTAGAAGCAAAGAAAATACATTATCTAAAGTTAATAACTGTTCAAATAATTCCAAATTATATTTTTGCAATACATAAATCATTTGATAAAAATGATTCGGCAATATAAATTTATTATTTTTTATTAATGGATTATATTTTTCAAAATCTATTTGCCTTAAATAAGTAATTAAAGTTTCTTCCTCATTAATGTCATTTAATTTATCAAAATACATGGATAATGCTTCATCAGCAACATGAATTTTAATATTGTTCAAAATTTCAAATATTTTAATAAGAATTTCATTGAATTCATCATTTAAATCATATTTATTAACTAAATCCCCAATAGGCAAATCTATTCGGCTATTTGCATACAAAAATATGAAAAAATAACTTAAATTAATCTCATTAAGTCCTTTTTGAAATATTTGAACTAATGATTTAATAATAGCTACTTTTTTCTCGATTGAATTTTTCTTAAAAACAACATCTATTTTATTAATTAATTTTCTCAATAACTCACGTACATCTAAACTTTGACTATTTCCAACATACTCAATGTAAATAAAATCTTCAAAAGAAAATTTAGACAAATCTTCAATTATCAAATCTAAATTATTATCTGATGAAATCTGATTGAAATCTTCCAAATTACTTATTATTCTGGATATTTCCATATTAAATTCTCCGGTTTTTTTGATTCTTCCCAAATTTTATTAAACTCTCGAATAACTGCTTGTGGATGTGAAACTTTTTGTAGAATATGATAATTTCGTCCGAATGAATTTACTGATGTCCCAAGTGAATAGACTTTTGGTGTTTCATGTCTTTTTGAATTTCCGGGGAATATTAAAAAACGGTCATGTGCCCCTTTACCTATTTGAACCCTAAATTGCAAATTTATACCTTCAAAATTACTATTTAAATTTGCAAAACGATTTTTTTGTTCAAGAATCCATTCGGCATCCTCGTCACGCTGAAAATATTCATTAATATTATCAATATTTTCTTTTAAACCATTTATAAAATTTGAAAACTCATTTTCACTTAAACAAACATCTTGAACCGAATTGATTTCGTTTGAAAGGTTTTTAAAATTATCTTGAATATACTCATTGAAATAAATTCTTCTAACATCTCTTTTCACGGAACCTAAAGCTTTTAATTCAACACCCATAAAAGGACAATAAAATAATGTATTAATTATTTCATCAAAACTTAAAAAAGGATCCCATAAATATACTCCATTCTTACCATTTTCTCGAATTAATCTTCTTAAATCAGATAATCCTTCAAGTTTTCCATGTTCTGGAGTGTACTGTTTAAACGATAATGTTTTTTCAAGTAATTCTTTTTCTTTAATGCCCATTGAATTTTCAATATACTGATAATACTCTAGATTTTTAACTGATGACTCAAAATCTTTTGAATTTAAACTAATGAATTCCATTTCACCATCATTCATAAAATATCTTTTATTTTGAGTACCAATTGACATTGACAATCCAATTGATTTTATATAATGACCTGAATCAGAATATAATAATAATCTTGGATTTTTTCTCCAGATTTTTATATTTACTAATGAATCAACATTACCTGCATTCACTTCTTGAATGTCATTCCCATCATATTCTTCAAAATTGGTGCCAATATGATTATTATCCAATGTTGAATCAACTTCTAAAATGCACTCAGGAGATTTATCCTTAATCAAAGGATGCCAATCTAAATTAAAATTTAGAGAATCCCATGAATCTGATGCAACTTTTGTTTTAACATTTAATATATTAACTGGAAATTGAAAAATAAAGTTTCCTAACCGGTCTCTTACTTTAAATAGATTTATAGGAATCCATTTGTGAATTTTTTTAGATATTTTTTCAAAATGTTCTTCATCTTCTATAAGAAAATCAAATTTCTTTTTTTCATCGAAAAATTCCAAAATATATGAACCAGAATAAAAGTTATTTCTCAAAACATGATTTAACCTATTATCCTCAATAGAAGGGACGAATTGTTTATTAAGCCTTCTTAAATCATTATCCTTAATAGAATACTCTCCTTTACGATTAGAAATCCATTTATATTCATTGATAATTTTTTCAAAATTCTCTTTAATTTCTACCAATGTTAATTCATATTGAAAAATAGCAATGGAACAATCATCAAGATTTATCTTCTTACAGAATCTGTCATATTGATGTTTTTCAGGAGTTACATTTTTTTCTTGGAAAATACAAATAGTATATAAATTATAAATTTTATTTTGTTCCATAATAACTAATTCAGTTACTTCACAACTATTATAAATTCCAATGTTTCCTTTTTTTACTAATAAATCATATTCATCCATAATATTATTCTAAAAGATTTTATTTAAATAATTATGTTAATATTAAACCTATTTCATCAAGGGTTATGGTTATCAAGAATGGGTTTACCTTAACTTTGCATATAAACTTGATTTGGACAATAAAATTACATATATTGATGCTGAAATTAGTAGAGATGATTCTAAAACTACGAATTCAAGGAAATCTTAAGATATATACAATAATACTTGTTATATTCAATTTAGAACATATTATCTCAGCACATATCCTAACACATTTATATATTCTTTAGTATAAATCATCATATAATAGTTAATAGATGAAATGGAAATATTAAATATTACTAGATTAAAACTTCAAAAAGAATATTGGAATCAACAAAATATTGAGATTATAAGACTCAATACTTATCGAAGTTATAAACAATAGAACTTAATGCCATAACTAATATTAACACTAATAAAACTCAAAAAGTGTTGAAAATCATGATGATAATGAATGAAACCGCTTATGAATTTTTTAGCAATATTATGTTTAGCAATGCTGATAAATGGATAATTTTTGCAATTTTCTTAATTGTTATCCTATTAGGTTTCATCATAACTCGTGATTCAACCATTGCTTTTATAAAATCATTATTCAATAAATTTTTCATATCAATTACAGTTTTGTTTATGTTATATATTGGATTAGTTCTTTATATTTTAAGTTATACTCCATTTTATGCTATTTTTAGATTTTCAGACATTATTGGTTTAATAATCTTTGATTTCTTTTTATGTCTTTTTGAATCATTTAAACTATCCTATGATAATGAATACACATTTAGAATTACAAATAAATTATTGAAATCGTTGATTTTCGTTTATGCACTTGATATTTGTAGAATGATTGAATTTCTCAATATAG
This sequence comes from Methanobacteriaceae archaeon, assembly GCA_029219465.1. Lineage (NCBI taxonomy): Archaea > Methanobacteriati > Methanobacteriota > Methanobacteria > Methanobacteriales > Methanobacteriaceae > Methanobacteriaceae archaeon. The sequence continues at coordinate 251,337 of JAQXTL010000004.1, forward strand.
ATATGGGGTTATTATATGCTATTTCAAGTGATATTGCGCTAATCATAATATTGGGAATAATAATATTCCCATTTATGTATTTGGTATCTGTTGTGAATGAGTATTATCAAATAAATTCATTTATTGGAATAAAAGATTTAAAAGTTGATATGAAATCAGTATTCGCTGAGTATAAATTTGATCTTAAAAGATTGTTCGAATATAAAAAGAAGATTGAAAAAGTAGAAAATGAAAATATTGATTCTATGGAGTTAGATTTATTTAAATTAGAAAATAATAAAATTTATAAATTAGGTGAAGAAGTGGGCAGTTATGTCATTTGCAAAAATTTACCCAGTTTTGATCAAAACATATCTAACTGCAAAACAAAATATAAAAAATTTCAATATATAGTTAATTACGATGAAGGAGAGGGTGATGAACTAAACTATGTATATGTTCCATTAGATAATTTTGTACTGAAATTATGTTTAAAAAATAAAACACAGCCATTAAATTATCAATCTGATTTAGTGGAATTTATTCACGAGAAATTAAATAATTACGCTGTTAAAGATCTTTAATTTTTAAGGTGAGAAATATGGCTGAAGATTTTGTTGTTGAATCAAGTTGCAACCCAAATTTACAATACTGGTTAATAAAAGATAAAATCAATAATTTAAGTAATATAAAATTAGAATTAGATGAAACAGTTAATTTAAAATTCTTTAAGATAAATAAAAAGCTTGATATTTTTTGCAACATGGAGCAGTATGTTGAAGAATTTTTATACTATTTTTATGCGAAACTTACACGAATGGAGAATATAGAACGGGATTTATTAGGAATAAAAATTATTGATATATTAGAACTTTGCAAATATGTTGTTGAGGGCAAATTTAAGGATTATGCGCAAAAATATGAGTATGATGATGAAACAGATTTGATTAAACAAGTATTTTCAATAGACGAGGTAAATCCTATTTTAATTGAACTTTTAGAATATTTTTGTCATTTTTATAAAAATTATAATGATATTTATAATTCTATAAAACATGGACATGGAGTTATTGATGTTAGATTTACGGATGTAAAAATTGATAAACTAAAAGATGTTTTATCATTTAATGATGAATTTGTTGGAATATATTGTGGAAATAAAGAAATTAAATTTTACACAGCCATTATTCCAATAAACCTCCTAATTAAAGAAGTATTAAACCTTTTAGAGATATTAAAAAATGTTTTTAACTTCATGATGAAAACCAATGACTATGATGATTTTTCACCAGATTATGAACAATATGATAATGTGTTTTCACATTACTCAAAAATTTTTAATAATAATTATACAATAATGCTTCCGAATGTTGAAGAATTCAATGAAATTAACTCTCCAACTATTTTCATTTTAGCAGGGAAATTTGATTTAAGCAGATCCTCAATCAAATTAAATCTATCAGAGCAATTATCTGAGGACTATCCTTTCCATGTTATTTTATGGGATAATTCAAGAAGTATTAATCCAAAATTTACTGTCACAGACATTTTCGTTTCAAATTCGTTGCTTTTAGACTATAATCAGATGTTAATCTTAAATAAAATTAATACATTGGTTTCTTCTAGAAATAACTTTTCAATTGAAATAAATAGAGATGACTTAATGGTTTCAGATGCAGTGAAAATCAAGATTAGTGAAGAAATAACCAAATTTGATAATAACATTTTGGAGAATATGAAAATCCTTGGACATATCTTAGAAAAAAAGATAACCCTCCCATTTAATTTAAGTCTTAAACAGGAAATTTTGATAAATGATTTTGACAAAAAAGGGAAAGATTCTGCAAACACATTATTAGCTGAAATAGAGAATAATACCAAAATAAAAACCAATGTTTATGTTGATATTCATTATGATGATTATACTGATTCTCAATATTTAGGATACACCTATGATCCTGAGTTTTATCGCATGTTTGTTAGTAACGGTAATGAAATAAAAATCAATCATGAGTTTAAAATGAAAGGCAAAAAACTTCGTAAAATTATACAAAAAATGTATTCAAAATTGGAAAACAAACAAAATTACAATTTAAACATGTTGAATAATGCTAAAAAAATAATATTCGTTAAAAGATATTCTAAAGATGAATTAGGATTTGAAGAAAGCTTTTTAATATTCCACATTTCTTAAAATAAACTGTAAAAATGGGAGTGATTTTTATGTCAAACCAGTTTAATGAAGGTGACGAAATATTTAAAAATTTTGAAATAACTCATGTTAGGGGAGGTGAAAATAAATCAGGTTTTGGCGTTGTTTATATTGTAAAAAATAAAATAACTGGAATCCCTTTAGCATTGAAAAACCCTACAAAATGAAAATATATCTATTAATGATTTAAATGAGTTTAAAAGAGAAATTTATCCTTGGATAGAATTATCAGAACATCCAAATATTGTTTCTGCATTTACCGCAGATTTAGATGATAATAGACGACCTTATCTTTTAATGGAACCAATCCTTCCTAATGAACAAAACCATCTGACATTAACAGAGTATATAGAATCAGAAGATATAAGTGAAGAACAAGTTTTAAAGTGGTGCATTCAGTTTTGCAATGCCATGGAATATGTAAATCAAAAAGGTTATGTTCATGGCGATGTTAAATCAGATAATATTTTAATAAGTGAAGGGATTGTTAAAATAACTGATTTTGGTTTAGTACAGTTGATTGATGAACCTACAACTAATGAACAATATAATTATTATTTATCAAATGATTTAACTGATTCTTTTGATATATCCTATGACATCTATTCATTTGGAATAGTTATTTATCAAATGATTAATGAAGGCAAATTGCCGTTGGATGGTGCAAATAATGAGGAAATGAAAATTTACAATGAAACAGGAGAGTTTCCATTTATTAATTCAGATTTATACCCCATAATTAGAAAATGTACCCAAACTGATTCAAAAAAGAGATATTCTTCTTTCAATGAGTTGAATAATGATTTGATAAAATTATTATATGAAAAATATTCCCAAAAAATTGAAAAACCAAAATTAATTGATTTTGGAAATATCAGAAATTCTCATCGAGGCCATGTGGCTGCAATTTTTAATGACATTGAAAATTGTAAAAAATATTATGATATGGCAATTTCTAACTCTGAAGATGAAATTATTTTATTTAGTTATGCTCTAGATTTAATACATTTACGCGAATTTTCAGAAGCTTTACCCTATTTATTAAGATTAAAGGAAAACCCTGGAATATTATCTTTAGATAGGATTTATTTTAATATTGGGCGTTGTTATCATGAAGAAGTTTGTCTTTATAAATCTATCGAATATTATAAAAAAACAATAAAATTAAACAATACTTTTTTAAAGGCATATGTGAATTTAGGCAATGTTTATAAGGATTTTGGATTATTTGAATGGGTATTGGATTGTTATGAATATGTATTAAGTTATGATGAAAATTTCCCGGAAGCTTTAGTTAATATTGTTGATTTATATGAAAAAATGAAAGATGATAAAAATTATGAAAAATTTAAATCAAGACTAGATGACAACATTTTCAACCCATCACTAAAATATAATGTAGGGTTATTTTTTAAAGAGGATAATGTTTCAAAATTTTTAAAATCAATGGATGAAGCAAGTAAAACATATGTATCACAAATCCCTGCTTTAATCAAACTTTTTGAATATCACCTAAGAAATGACAACCTACTTGAAGTAAATAAAATATTTGATGAAATTTTTAAATTAAGTGATGATGTAGACCTGTTGACTGATTTATGTTTTTCATATAAAAATCATGGACATTACACTGAATCCGTGGTAAAAATTGATTATTTATATGATAATCTAGAGGACAACAAAGAATACGTTTTACTTAAAAAATCAAAACTTATAAAAGATAACAACTTAAATGAAGCAATAGATATCTGCAAAAAATTAGTTGGAGATGAATATAGTGATGAATTTAAGTCAAAAGTTTATATCACTTTGGGAATTTTATATTCAAAAATCAACCAAAATGATTCTTTTAATTATTTTTTAAAGGCGAATTCTTTGAATCCAAAAAGTATTTATCCCTCATTAGATTTATCAATCCATTACGCGAAAGCAGGTGAATACGAAATTGCTGAAGGATATATCGATAAAGGTCTAGAAATTGATAAAACACAATATAAATTATTATTTAATAAAGCAAGATTGTGTCAAGACCAATTTAAATATGAAGAAGCCATAACATATTATAACAAATGTTTAATGAAATTCCCTACAAGTGACGTTTATGGTTTTGCTTCATACTGTTTTATTAAATTAGATATGTTGGAACAATCTGCTGTGTACTTAAAATTAGCAATGAATATATCTGACAATGAAGGATATTTAAAATATCTAATTTTGTATTTATCTTTATTATTGGGATTAAATAGCTAAAATAATAAAAAGAATTAAATTCAAGAAATAATTAACTAAATATTTATTAAAGAATTCCATGCATCTTGAAAATAAAAGGAGATACGATGAAAATTGAAAATTCAAATTTATATATTGCCACAATAGCTATTTCAATTATTTTACTAATCATATTTTATTATTTTGAAACTGAAATTTCAGAGATTATGATAAACATTTCATGTAGTATTCTCGCAGCATCGATACTAGCAGTATTTATAGATGAAATGAATTTAAAAAGAGAAATTAAAGAAAAAAATAAGTTCAAAAAAATTTATTTTGAAGAAATAAATAATCATTTATCACTCATTCTTGGGGAAATACTTTGGTTTGAAGAGCATAAAAATGATGACTTTATTGATTGGAATTGGGATATTGAATTATTTTTAGATTTAAGATTTAGAGTACATGCGAGCAAATATTATAAAGAAAAAGAAATTACCTTTGAAGAAGCAATAACAATGCTTAATGATATCTGTGATAAATATACAAAAGATAAAATCTTAGAAATGAAAGATGATGAAAAATTTAAAATCTCAAAAATGTTTTATATTATCTCATTTGAATGTTTATTCATTCTAGAAAGATTAAATGAATTTGATAAAAATAAATTATTTTTAGATAGTGAAAATTATCTTAAATTAACAGATTTAAATAGATTACTACATGACATGAAACTGTGTTACACATTAATGAGCAAACCTGAAAAAAATTATGGTTTTGCAATACACCTTTTAATTTCTTCTGCAAAAACAATTAGACAACTTGGAAACTATAATAATAACATCAAAGTTAGTGTAAATGAAAGCTATGTTGATATTACAAAAATTCTTTAATATATAAAATCAAATTAGATTCAATACTAATGTAAGGAGAAGATATTATTATAAAAAATAATATTAATTTAAGTTTAAAACAAATGTATGATATTATACAAAATAAAAAGGATTATTTTCCATCTCAGATTTATAGATATCGTGAAATAAATCCAAAAGAACCAATTGAAGATAACAAGCATATTGATGCTTTAAAAAAAGGTAAAAATTATTTAACTAATCCTTACTATTTCAATGATCCATATGATTCTGCATTTAGTATTGATATTGAACAATTTAAAAATGATTTAGTTAAAAATATCGAAAAGCAACTAAAAAAACAAATACTTAAAAACGAATTTGGAAAACATGACATTGATATTAATCGAATTAGTAATATTAATGAAATTTTTGATGATATTAATATTATAGGTTTCAATAAAGCAGAAAACATTATTGAAAGCAATATTCAAATATTCTATCAAGCACTAATTAAAAAAATCAAATTCAAAATTTCATGTTTTAGTGAAATTAACAACTCTATTTTAATGTGGTCCCATTATGCAAATCAACATAAAGGATTTTGTATTGAGTATAATGCATCCGAAATTGAAGAAAAAATAAAAAAAGAAATTTATCCTGTTTTTTATCATGAAACCTTTTTTCCACTAATTAAAACGGAAAATGAAATAAATGATAAAAAATTTAATTCATTGATAAAATATAAATATTGGGCATGTGAAAAAGAATGGAGATTGATACTAAATAAAGATTTTGTATATTTAAAACCCTCAAAAATATATTTAGGCGTTAAATTTAATGACCGAGATATAGATTTATTTAAAGAAATTGCACACGAACAAAGTTGCAAATTATATAAAATGAATATGAATTACACAAAATATAAATTAGAACCAAATGAGATTAAACTTTAGTTTACCAGATAAATGGAATATTTTAAGTTTATCTAATAATATTATACATCTACTAAATAAAGCGACATGATAAATTTTTTCATGAAATAATAATCCACTCTTAAAATATTTATCTTAGAAGACATTATAATTTATTAAATTCTACAAAAAGTTGATCCACTCTTGATTTTACAAAAGCAAAAGCATGTTTTACATTATATTTATCAGATTTATAATCTGCATCATTTCTTTTTTTGCGAATATCATTTAAAATTCTACCAATTTTGCGACCATCAACATGACGATTTAAATAAACATTGTTCCAAAAAATTTCTGCTGTTGCTTCATGAACTTTTGCTGATTTTTCAGTCATGTCTTTTTTAAGTTTTTCATCATCCCCCCATAACCTATGTTCAATAATATATTCTTTACAAGAACCAAAAGCAGCATAATAAAATCTACTTATCCCACTTCGTAACTCTGCAGGATTATTAGAATTCGAAAAACTATCGGCAACTTTATAAAATTCATACCAATCAAATTTATCACTAGAACTCATTCAAACTCCACTGAAATTAAAATATTGTCTAAACAATCGTCCCCAAACTTATTACATAAGTTATCTTCAAGCAAATCCAATTCATTGCTTGCAGATTCTCCATCTAATTTAGTAAAAATATAGATAACAACCCATTTTTCATCAGAATATTTATTTTCTAAACATAGCTCTAAATTTCTTGTATTAAATGATTCATAAATCATATTAGGTAATTTATAAAGAATTTCAGATAACTTTTTATCAATAATGTATGAAATTAAGGAATTATTATCTGAAATAATATTAAATGTTGAATTTAAAAATGAATCTAATTTATTACTCTCATAAATATTAGATTCATAATTATTAGAAGATTTTTTATTAGTTTTCTCAGTTATTAACTTAGTTTTAATATCGTTAATCATGTCTTCAGAATTAAATTGAGTTTTATATTTTATATCCATAACAGGACTATAAGAATTCTTACTTGATTTATAATTAACAATAGCTGTGGTAATAGTAGGAGCAAGAGATTTAATATTATTCTTAAGTTTACCTATTTCAAAAGAAGTATCAAAATTTCTAGATTTTACATATTTTAAATGCATATCATCCCTCTTGCAAATCTTTAAATAAATCTTCCCCAATACTTTCTTTAAATAGAGATATGATTATACTATGGAGTTCATCAAATTTTTCTTCAATGAATGAAATTTCTGTTAAAGATGAAGTATATACATCATAATCCAAAATAAAATCATTTCCAATATCAGTATTAGGATAATTTGAATTGAATTGACCATATGTGAAATTTAAAATATATTCTCCAACTCGATACTGAGATTGAGTTAAGGATCGCATCAACATTAAATTTGAATCAATAGCATTAAAATTATGTAATTTAGGATTTATCCAATTATTCCAATCATCAATCGTTTTATCAGGTTTAATCTCATTAACATATCTCAAACCCATTCGATTAACAGTATTAACTCCATAACTCTCAAGAATACTAATTATCTTTCCAATATCATTTAAAATATCAAAGTGTGTATCATAATAATCCCCATCATAAGATAATACAATTGATGAAGCAGTTAATTCAATACGCTTTTTATAATTCTCATCAAAATAAGCCCATAAATTTGGTTCAGATATATTTTCATCAAATACCATGAAATCATCTTTAATAATATCCACAAATTTATCAGGAACCCCTATTTCAATTAATTCAGGAATTATCCTAAAATCTACACGAAATAAAACCTCTTGAATATAATTTTTTTTAAAATTAAGTTTGTCCATTATAAAACCACACATCTATTAACATACAATTAATTAAATATTATGAATAACCTATTAATATTTTTTTTGAAGATATGATAAAAATATTAAAATAACCACCAATAAACTAAATTTTACTCCAGATTAATTTTAATTATTAATATTTTTTGAACAACTTACTAAAAATAAAACAACGAATTATAATTAATGTACTTTATATTTGTACATATTTTTAAAATATTATATTTATTATATATATTGTTAATCTTCTTAAACTATTTAATGAATAAATTTGAACCAATGAAAATTAACATCAATATTCAAAAATTTATATTAACAATAAGATGCAAATTTAACTACATAAATGTTGTCAGAAGAGCTGAAAGTAAAACATCTTTCCTACGGGAATATGTAAATCCTAAATTTTAGCGATTTAACATAAAACTATTTTTTTTTAAGATTATTGTCTAATCATCTTATTTTAATCCCATACGTTTTTTCATAAAGTTGCACTTTAAAAATATTTATTATTAATGAAAAGGAAATACGTAATTAAATATGATTATGGTGATTGTTTATGAATAACCGATACGAAATTGCTCGAGAATTTGCAAAGACAATAAATTCACAATATATCATTAAAATCATTTTATTTGGATCTGTAGCCAGACATGAAGATACAACAGAATCAGATATTGATATTCTAATTGTATCCAATTTCCCTGAAATGATTGAGGAGCAAATAGATAATGAAGTTGCTTGGATTATGCATGATAAAAATGAATTAATTTCCGCACATATAATGTCTGAAGATAGATTCAACAACACTCAACATTTTTCATTTTTAAGTAATATTCTTTCAGAAGGTATTGAAATTGGATGAAACAAAAGCATTTTTTGACAAATCTAACAAAAAATTAATTCTTGCAAAAACAGCATATTCAATGGATGATTATTCGGATGCAGTTAGTTTATCTTATTATTCTATGTTTTTAGTCGCCAAAGCATTGTTACTTAAAAAAGGAATTAAATCCCCAAAAACCCATACTGGTTTAATCCATTTATTTAATTTACATTATGTTAAAGAAAATGAATTTTCCTATGAAAAATATAAATATCTCGCATCTACACAGGCTCAACGTGAAACTGCAGATTATGACGCAATTGATGAACTTGATGAAAGAATTGCTAGAAAAAGGATTAAACAAGCAGAAGAATTTATCAAAGAAGGGAAGAAATTCATCTAATTTTAAGAACTGACCATAATTTTAAACACTTATCTAAATCTTTTTTAATAAAAAAATTCAATATTAACAGTGTGATATATTATGAAAATTTGTAAGGCAACAAAAGAAGACTTACCTCAAATACTTGATTTACAGTATTTAGCATACCAAAGTGAAGCCGAATATTTAAATAACTATAATATTCCTCCACTAAAACAGACATTAGACGAGTTGGAAGAGGAATTTGAAAATAAAATTATTTTAAAAGCCATATCTGATGAAAATAAAATCATCGGATCTGTTCGTGGAAATTTACAAGACAATACCGTCTACATAGGTAAACTAATGGTTCATCCAGATTACAGAAACAGAGGTTTAGGAAGTAAACTTTTATTAGAAATTGAAAATTATTTCCCAAAATCAAGGTATGAACTCTTTACAAGTACTCAAAGTGCACATAATATCAGATTATATGAAGAAGTAGGATATGTTGCATTTGATCAAAGAAAAGTAGATGATAAACTAACCTTTGTTTATCTGGAAAAACAATAAAAAAAATAAATCAATTATCATAGGATAATTGATTATCTAATTACTTTAATTTTTGTAGTCAAACGTGGTTCCATAGGTACTTGTTGACTTAAAACCAACTTTAACAGTGTATTTTTTATTTGCTTTTAATTTAATGGTAAGTTTTGCCTGTCCTTTGCTGTTTGTTGTTTTATAATAGGTTTTACCATTAATTTTGGATTTAACTTTAGTATTTTTAATTACTTTATTATCTGCAGTTTTAAAAGTAACAACCAATTGTTTATTTTTGCGAACAGTAGTTTTTGAAACTTTAATAATAGGTTTTAGAATTTTTACTTTAATGGTTTTGCTAGTTCCTGTGTAATATTTATTTCCATTGTAAATAACTTTAATATTAAATTTATTAGGAGTATTTTTAACATAGAAATTAGCTATTCCATAACTGTTAGTATAAGCAGTGTAAGTTTTACCATCTACTTGAATAGATACTTTTTCACATTTAATTCCTGCATTGTTGCAGTTTACCAATTTTACAGATAACTTTTTAGAACTTTGATAATATTTTACAAAATCATTTACAACCAAAGTAGTGTATTTTGAATCTACCTTAATATACAAAGTTTGATTGTTGATAGTTGCGTAAACTACATCCTCATAAGAGTTAGGCTTAATATTAAATGTTGCAACACCATTTACAAGTTTCTTTGTAATTGATTGTGAGAATGTATGAACAGTAACTTCCAAAGGAAGATTGATTGTTTCATTTAACTTATAGATTTGTTTTGTTTCATTATCCTAGTAATAATTTAAATCTACAGTCACTAAATTATCTTTATTTTTGTATACAACACCATTATTTGCTGAAAAAGTCATAACCAACCATCTGGAAGCGTTGATTTTTTGAGGTGTGTAGTTACTATTATGTGGACAGTAGTAATAAGAACTAATTGTATTTTGACCCCACCAGCAATATTGTATGGTTGCAGTTTCATCTAATCCGAAATCACCAAATTTTTCATTTTCAATAAGATAGTTTCCAACAATAGCACAGTTTTTCATAAAAAGATCTGTGTCTTCATAGTTGTTACTTACTGCTGCAAGATAACCTGCGTGATTTTTTTCAAATATAGAATTATAAACTTCAGTTAAAACATGATGACCACTTGGAGGTGCTAATAGAGCAGCAGCATAATATTGAACATCATTATATCCAAAATAACTGTTGTTAATAAGAGCATACTTATGGTTACTTATAGCCCCACCAGTATAGTTTGTAGATAGATTAACAAACCTGCAGTTGTTGATTGTTGCATTACCAAGATTTAACAAAGCACCTGCTGAATAAACAGAATAACTGTCAGAAAATGTACAACCGTCAAGGTTTAAGATTCCATCAGCCACCATACATGCTCCAACACTATCTCCTGCAGTTAAAACGTTTTTAGTGAAAATAGAATTTTTAACATCAGTATTTCCACTTGTAAAAACAGCCCCACCATACTTTGTTGCAGTATTATTCATAATACATGAATCTTCAATTATTAATGTTCCTGAACTGATTATTGCTCCTGCATTTCTTTGTGCTTTAGAATTAGATAAAATGGAGTTTTTAATTGTAATTTCTCCACCATCATTATAAATTAATCCACCAAAATCAGCAAAACCGTTAGTTAAAGTAAGATTAATTAAAGTTAATTTAGCATTTGAATTCATTGTGAATAATCTTGAAATAGATTCACAATCAACAATAGTACTTTCTTTTGATTTACCGATGAGAGTAACAGATTTATCCAATGTAATATTTCTGTTATTTTCACCAGAGTATTTTCCTTCATTTAAATATATAGTAGAATCCATCGAAGTAGAATTAATAGCATATCCTATACTAGCGTAAGGATTTTGAGGACTTCCATCCCCTAAATTATCATCACCATCAGGTGAAATATATACTTCAAAGGAATCTAAACTAGCAATATTCTCTTCTACTGCACTAACACAGCTTACTGTTAGAATTACTGATAAAATCAATAAAAAAACAGCTATTTTTTATATCGCATATTCATTTCCCCCATATGTATAAATATTCTTATCGATAGTATTATGTTAGTAAAATAAAATTAATAAAGATATCTAAAAAAATTTGATACAATTACAATAAAATAGTAAAAACGAATTTTTAATCCTAAATTTTAAATAACTCCAATTAAATAAGTATTATTAATTTAAAAAAAGGTGAAATTATGCCGGAAACAGATTATTTAAAAATACCTCAAAATAGAGTAGGGGCATTAATTGGAAGCAATGGAGGAGTTAAAAGATCCATTGAAAAAGCAACTGGCACTATTTTAGATATTGATAGTGATGAAGGTACTGTTTACATAACACCTAGTGACAATATGGAAGACCCATTAGGAGTTTGGAATGCAAACCATATTGTTAAAGCAGTTGCACGTGGTTTCAATCCGGAAGTTGCATTAAAATTAGTTAGCGACGATTATTATTTGGAAGTAATTAGCCTCCCGTTATATATTGGAAAATCCAAAAAAGCCCTTGCAAGACACAAAGGTAGAATTATTGGAAAAGATGGAAAAACACGTGAAATTATTATGGAAATGGCTGAAGTAGATATGGCAGTTTATGGTAAGACTGTTTCATTTATTGGTGAAATGGACAACATAATGGTTGCTAAAGAAGCTATTGAAATGATTTTAAAAGGATCCAGACACAAATCAGTTTACGGATTCTTAGAACATAAAAAAGAAGAATTAAAAATGAAAGAATTCAAAGACCTTGTTGGAATTGAAGATGATAAAATCGAATTCAAAGACGGCATTGACTTTGATGAAAAAACCTTAGAGTAACATCATTGTTACTTTAATTTACTTTTTTTAAACTAACCCAATATTTTAATCACATAATCGAAAAATCTATATATACTTTAACCAACATATATAGATAGTGTAGTGTAAATACTATATTTTCTACATATTTTTTATTATTATTTTAATACATATTTAGACAAGTTAGATAGGGCGCCGTAAAAATATTACTTTTCAAATGCTCTCTAATTCCATTTAAATATAAAACATCACATAATAAAAATAAATAGACATTCAAAGGAGGAAAAATTTTTGCCAAATCAAGAAGCAGGAACCGATTGGAGAAATGATTTTAAGAACTTGACTCCATCCGAGTTCTTTAGGAAAAATAAACAGATGTTAGGATTTACAGGTAAAATTCGTTCATTAACTATCGTATTCCACGAATTGATTACAAACAGTTTTGACGCAGCAGAAGAAGCTGGAATTTTACCAGAAATCGATATTGAATTAAAAAGAGTGGATAAAGAACACTATATTCTCAGACTCAAAGATAACGGACCAGGTATTCCTGAAGATTACGTTATGAGAGTATACTGTAGTATGTTTGCAGGATCAAAATTCAGAAACATACAATCCAGAGGACAACAAGGATTAGGTTGTAGTGGTTGTGTATTACTCTCACAAATGACTACTGGTAAACCAGCTCATGTAATTTCCTGTTACAAAGAAAACGGAGAAATTAAAGGAGTTAAAATGAAATTCCAAATGGATGTAAAAAACAACCGTGGAATTTTAATGGAAAGAGAAGACTATCCTGCTGAAAGTACTGGAGTATGTATTGAATTGCAATTTAAAGAAGTTTCCTACTCTCTTGCAGAACAAGGTGCTTTTGAGTACATCAGAAGAACCATGATTGGAAACCCTCATGCAAAAATTACATTCAGAGATCCATCCGGACACAAATACATATTTAAAAGAGCTGCAGACATTGTTCCTGTTCTTCCAAAAGAAGTATTACCTCACCCAAAAGGTGTAAGTGCTGACGACATCATGACAATGGCACAAAATACTGACAGTAGAAGATATAAAAGTATGTTAACCTCATCATTATCAAGAATGTCAAATAAAAGAGTGGACGAAATTTCTGAACTTACAGGAATTGACATGAACAAACGTCCAAAAGACCTCACTTTCCCTGAAGCAGAAGCTATTGTTCAATGCTTCAAGAAAATGAAATTCATGGCACCTCCAACTGATGGACTTATACCAATCGGATCTGAACAAATCGAAAAAGGTATGAAACAAATCCTCAAACCTGAATTTGTAACAACAATTACCAGAAAACCTGTAACCTACCAAGGTGGGGTTTCATTCATTATCGAAGCAGGTCTTGCTTACGGTGGAAAATCCGGTAGAGTTGTAAAAGAACAAAGAAAATCAGAGATTATGAGATTTGCAAATAGAGTTCCATTAACTTTCGATGCAGGAAGTTGTGCTATTACTGAAGCACTTAAAAGTATCGACTGGAAACGTTACGGTCTTAAAGACTTAGATAACACTCCATTAACATTATTTGTAAACATTATTTCAACTCAGGTACCTTACCTCTCAACTGGTAAACAAAGTGTATCCCCAGAACCTGAAATTGTTCATGAAATCAGACAATCTACAATGAAATTAGCTCGTAAACTTCAAAAACACCTTAGAGCTAAAAAAGCAGCAAAAGAAAAAGAAAAACGTTCCAAAGTATTTGAAGATTACATGCCAGTAATTATCGAAGAAGCTGCAAAACTTGGGGAAACTGGAGTCCCAGAATATCAGGAAGTACTTGCAAAAGTTACTAAAAGAGCTCTTGCAGAGTTACTTGGTGAAAAGGTTGAAGAAGAAGTGGAAGAAGAAGAACTTGATGCAATCATCATGGAAGAAGTTGATGAAAGAGGAAATGCTGTTGAAGAAGGAAACAGTAGTTTAGACAACTTCATTGAAGATGATGTTGATGATGGATTTGAAGATTAGGTGATTTAAATGGCTGAAATTAAAGAAGACCAAAAATCTCATAGGGAACTTAGAAAAGAATACACCTACAATAAATTAAAAGGATTAGGTCAAGAAATTATTGAAGAAATTGAAAAACAAAAAGTTCCTTCAATTAAAGTTCCATCCAGAGGTACTGGAAATATTGTTTATGACGATGCTAAAAGATACTACGTATTAGGAGACAGATACGGAAGAAGATCTTTAGGTAATGTAAAACAAATCAGAAAATTAGGACAAATGGTTTATGTAGCTAACTTCTGTAAAGATTTAGTTGCTCGTGAAAAAACCGCAACTATCAGGGAGATGTATTACGTTTCTGAAGGTTGGGGAATAAGCTTTAAATCACAACAAGAATCCAACATTGTTGGAGAAGATTTAGAAGTAACTCTTGGAACCACTCGTGAAGACTTAGGATTAATGCCTGAGGAAGACGGAGCATCAGTTTATGGAGATATTACTCTCTTAGATGACGATGTTGAAATTAATGCTGCAAAAGCTGGAAAATCAGGTTATACTATCTCACCAACTATTGACCAAGTTGAATTTTTAGACTGCAATGTAGACAGAGTTATTGCAGTGGAAACCATGGGGATGTTCCACAGGATGGTTCAGGAAAATGCTAATAAAAAATTCAACACTTTAATTGTTGGACTTAAAGGACAAGCAGCACGTGCTACAAGAAGATTCATTAAAAGAGTTAATGAAGAATTAGATTTACCAGTTTACATCTGTAACGACGGAGACCCTTGGGGATTCCACATTGCACAGGTAATTATCTCTGGAAGTGCAAAATTAGCTCACGTTAACCATGACTTAGCAACACCAGATGCTAAATTTATGGGAGTTACAGCATCAGATATTATCAACTACGATTTACCAACTGATAAACTCAAAGATGTTGACGTAATGAGACTTAAAGAGCTTGCTAAAGACCCAAGGTATAAAAGTGAATTCTGGCAAAATGAAATTAAGAAAATGCTTAGAATTGGTAAAAAAGCAGAACAGCAATCTTTCTCCAAGTATGGGCTTGAGTATGTAGTAGATACCTACTTCCCACAAAAACTTGAGGAGTTAGAAAGTTAAATCTAATTAACTTATAGGTGATAAAATGTCTGAAAAAGAAATTAAAGTTGTCGGTATGCACTGCCCTTCATGTGTAACTGCAGTGGAATTATGCTTAAAAGATGTTGACGGAATCGATGATGCAAAAGCAGATTTAGATACTGGTATAACCAAAATCACCTTATCTGCTGATGTAAGCGATGCAGACATCAACGAAGCAGTTGAAGAAGCAGGATTTAAAATTGAATAAATCCTCTTCATTTACTTTTTTTATAAAAATAAACTTCTTTTTAAAATATTTAAATACAAAAAATAAAAAAAAATAAAGTTCTTTTAAATAGTACTTTTAAAAGAACAGACGATACGGTTAATTTACCATATCAGAATCAATGGATTTGCCAGTAAATTCACCGGAAGGACTTACTTCATTAATTTTAAAATAATAATCATTAATATCATCTACATGAATTGTGAAGTAGTAAGTTCCACCCACACCTAACATTCCATCATTATAATCTTGAACAAACTGTTTATCTATAACATGAGCCCCATGACTTTCACCACCATTGGAAACCCAATAATATCCAGTACTAGGATTTGCATGTACAGTCATGACAAAATTATTATTCTCGTCCAAAATAGGACCAGATTGACTATTAGCAGCTACAACAAAGCCTACTGAAGATATCAACACTAAGCCAAATATTAAAGCCACTTTTATTTTTTTAGAAATCATTTGATTACCTCTATTTTGAAACATTTTTATTATCAACCAACATCCAGACAAAATATTTTGCCTAGAAATTTTGGTTTAACAAAACTTACAATTAGTATTGCTCAATCAAATATATAAATATTTTGGTACTCCTAAAAAATTATATTTCAAAATAAAATAAATTATCAAATTTTAAATAAGTTAAACAACAAAATATAGTATATATAATAATTTTTTAAATCTATTATAAATAAGGGATTAAAATGAAAACTGTTGCAATTAATGGTTATGGAACCATCGGTAAAAGAGTGGCTGATGCTGTAGCTGCTCAAGATGATATGAAAGTAATTGGTGTAAGTAAAACTAGACCAAACTACGAAGCAAGAACTGCTGTTGAAGAAAAAGGATATCCATTATACATTGGAATTCCAGAAAGAGAACACTTGTTTAAAGAAGCAGGAATTGAAATAGCAGGTACTGTTGAAGACATGATTCAAGAAGCAGACGTTGTTGTTGACTGTACTCCAGGATCTATTGGACCACAAAATCTTGAAATGTACAAAAAAGCTGGCGTTAAAGCTATTTACCAAGGTGGAGAAGACCATGATTTAACCGGTCTTTCATTTAATGCTATTTCTAATTATGATGATTCATACGGTGCAGATTACACAAGAGTTGTATCATGTAACACCACCGGATTAACCCGTACATTATCTACAATTGACCCAATTGCAGATATTAAAAAAGTTAGAGCAGTAATGGTAAGAAGAGGATCTGACCCATCTGAAGTCAAAAAAGGTCCAATTAATGCAATTGTACCAAATCCTCCAAAAGTTCCTTCTCACCACGGACCTGATGTAAAAACAGTTATGAACGGAATTGATGTAACAACTATGGCATTACTCGTACCTACTACCTTAATGCACCAACACAATATTATGGTTGAAATCAACAATGAAGTTGAAACCGAAGAAATCGTTGAAGCATTAGAAAAACGTTCCAGAGTAATGGTAGTGTCCGCAGAAGAAGGTTTAGGATCAACTGCTGCATTAATGGAATATGCTAAAGAACTTGGAAGAAACAGAAACGATTTATACGAAATTCCAGTTTGGAGAGAATCCATTAATGTTGTAGGAAACGAATTATTCTACATGCAAGCTGTGCATCAAGAATCTGACGTTGTTCCTGAAAACATTGATGCTATCCGTGCACTTTTAGAAATGGAAAGTGACAACGAAAAATCTATTGCTAAAACCAACAAAGCTATGGGAATATTCTAATTCCCACAATTTACTATTTTTTTTACGATTTAAATGAAACAAAAAGTACTTTTTGGACCTGCTGGAAGTCCTGTTGATTACAAAGGCGCAGCATACAAAGCTCCAAAATATATTTCCCAAGAGGGACTTGATTCTTATGAATACCAATCACCATATGGAGTAAGAATTGGAGAATCTTCTGCAAATACCCTAAAAGAAGAATCCGAAAAACATGACATTTTAGTTTCAATGCATGCTCCATATTACATTAATTTATGTGCAAAAGAAGAATCAAAACTTGATAAAAGTATTGGTCATTTAATAGCTGCTGCACGTGCTGGTGAATGGATGGGTGCTTACAGATTAGTATTCCACCCAGGTGCTTATTTAAATAGAAAACCTGAAAAAGCAATGGAAATATCTAAAAATACCGTAAACAGATTGTTTGAAGAACTTGAAGCTGAAGGTATTGAAGAGTTCACATTTGCACCAGAAACTACTGGTAAGAGAACTCAACTTGGAAATATTGGCGAAGTTGTTGAATTATGTGCAACTTTTGATCATTTTGAACCAACAATTGATTTTGCACATGTACATGCAAGAGGAAGAGGTTTTTTAAATAAAAAAGAAGATTACAATTGTATTTTTTCAACAATTGAAGACCAATTAGATATTGACATCTTACACTGCCACTTTACAACAATTGAATATGGAAAAGGTGGAGAAGTAAAGCACCATACATTAGATGAAAGTGATGAGTATGGACCCGACATCCACGATTTGCTATCTAATTTAATTGATAATGGCTGGAATGCAAATATTATTTGTGAAACTCCACTTAGAGATGTGGATTCACTTAAAATGAAAAAAATATATGAAGAATTAAAATAATATTAGCTTTAACTGAGAGAAAATAACATTAATTAAGAAAGTGATTCAATGGTCAAGATATCTGTAATTATACCAGTTTATAATGTTGAAAAATATTTAAAAGAGTGTTTGGAGAGTGTTGTTAACCAAACACTAAATGATATTGAAATCATTTGTATTGATGATGGCTCAACAGATTCATCACCATCAATTCTTAAAGAGTATCAAAACAACGATGAAAGGTTTATTATTATAAACCAAGAAAACAGCGGCCCAGGAGCTGCAAGAAACAGAGGGATTAAAGAAGCTAAAGGTAAATACACCTATTTTTTAGATTCTGATGATTATCTTGAATTAGATGCTCTTGAGAAATTATACGATGTTGGTGAAAAAACAGATGTTGATTTTATAATTTTTAAATTAAGAAGATTTTGTGATGAAACAAAAGAATATCTTACTTCCACATATTATGATATGGCAAATATTGAAGATGAATTTAAAAATAAAGTAATTACATACCAGGATATTAAAAAACATATCTACACAATGGTTGTCTCAACACCTGCAAAACTTTATAGAACTGATTTAATTCGAGATATCAAGTTTCCGGAAAATATTCTTTTTGAAGACAATGTATTTTTCATTGAATCAACATTAAAATCAGATAAGCTATTTATTTTAGATGAATACTTATATAACCGCAGAATCCGTGACAATTCAATTACAACATCTGATGAAAGCGATTATAAGGACACAATTACTATTTCCAATCTTATGGTTCAAATAACAAAGGATCTTGGAAAATACGAAGAGATGAAAGAATATATTTATCCTCGTAAAATAGGAAATACAAACCTTATTATTAATCAGATAAATAATCCTGAAATGAAAGAAGAGTTTTTTAAAGAAGTAAAAGAAGATTTTAAAAAGCATTTGGATGAATATGAATCTGATGATTTCTTTGTCAACAAATTAAATGATAAAACCAGACATATTTTTTATAGTGGAATAAACTGCAAAACCAGTGAGGAGTTTATTTTATCCATTAAGTTATTTGATGCTGAGCATAAAATTAAAAAGCTTAAAAAGAAAAACAAAAAGTTAAAAAAAGAAAACAAACGTATTAAATCCACAAAAGCATACAAAATATGGAAAAAATACATTAAAATAAAAAAGAAACTGTTTAAATAATTAATAATCTTTTACAGAGTCGATTAAGTCATCCATATCTTCAAAAAGATTATTGATATCTTCAATATCATGTTCATTGGAACTTAAACGAATAACCATCTCATCTATTAAATCATTCATTTTACCTATGAATGTTTTTAATAGCTCAATTTTTTTATCAATTTCTTTTTCAACAAAATGATTTTTACCATCACAAACATCAACCATTTTTCTTGTAACATCCAATTGCATATTAAATAGCTTGTTGGACTCATTAATAGATGATAAAAACTTATTATATGAGAAATGATTAGAATCAAAAAGTTTATTTAGCAATTCCTTAGCATTTTGCTGTCTAAACTCATATTCTTCATCTATAGCATCAAGAGCATCATTATATCTGGATTGGATTTTTTCAACATTCCTATTATTCCTTTGAACCTTTTTTCCACATTGAGTGCAAAATTTTTGATTAAAATCCAATTTAGCTCCACAATAAATACAAAAATGATTTTTATTAGTCATCGAAATAGTACTTTAATCTTTATTTTAATAAATATTATGATTTAAAAACCCCATCAAATATTTAAACAATTAAAACAAATGTTAAAAATAAAAAAAATAGGAGGGAGAGTAATGAAAAATGATAACAAAAAAGCAGAAATCAAAACAGCTAATCAAAAACAAAATACTAAAAAAGCAAAAACCAACGAAAGTGCTGAATGTGTCATTTTAAAACCTGTTGGATATCCATTTGAATTTGGTTTAATAGATGAAGATATTGAAATTACCAACATTGAACTGTTTGAAGAATATGCACGTGAACAGTGGCTAGGATTAGTTGTAAAAGAAAATTCACATTTATTTGATCAAAAAATTATTCCCGACTATGGTTTTGAAATCGTAAAAGCAAAACCAAATAACTCATTAATTACTGAAACAACCAGAATTAAACTTATTACTGATGAACTGGAAAATAAGAAGAAAAAAACTGCATTCAAGTCAAATATTCATCTTTCAGATATTGTTGGACAAACTAATGCAAAAAATAAAATCAAAGTTATATCCAAGTACTTAGAAGACCCTGAGAAATTCGGACAGTGGGCTCCTCGAAACATTTTGTTTTACGGACTTCCAGGTACTGGTAAAACTATGCTTGTCAAAGCACTTGCTAACGAACTTGATGTTCCATTGCATTTAATTAAAGCAACAACATTAATCGGTGACCATGTGGGAGATGGTTCATCTAAAATTCATGAATTATTCAAAAAAGCAAGTGAAGACTCACCATGCATAATCTTTATTGATGAAATTGATGCTGTTGCACTACACAGATCATTTCAGTCACTAAGAGGAGATGTTTCTGAGATTGTAAACTCACTTTTAACTGAAATGGATGGAATTAATGAAAATGATTCAATAATTACAATTTGTGCTACTAATAATCCAAGCAGCTTAGATTATGCAATCAGAAGCAGATTTGAAGAAGAAATTGAATTTAAATTACCTGATGATGAAGAAAGATTAATGATTATTGAGAATAATCTTAAAACTATGCCTCTAGACTACAATCTTGATTTGGAAAAAATAGTAAAACAAACAAAAGGCATGTCTGGAAGAGACATAAAAGAAAAGATATTAAAAACTGCACTCCACAATGCAATTGCAACTGAGAGTGACATACTTACAATGAAAAATATTGATTATTCTATAAAATCAACCAAAATTAAAAATAAAGATGTTAAAGGGATGTTTGAGTAAATTTAATTAAAAATATACTCACACGCTGCAAGAATATCCTCATTTTCATCTTTTGCAGCTTTTTTTACTTTTTTAGAAACATCATAAAATATCTTATTAACAATAGAATTTGTTAAATTATCCAATATTTTATCGCTACCATCTACATCACTTAACTTGCCAATAGCTTTTTGAGTTTCACGTTCACGTATATACTCCATAGATGCTCTTAAATTACCAAGTAATTCATCAACTTTCATTATTTTAAAGGATTCTTTAAGTAAAATGAACTCATCATTGATGATATTTTCTGCTTCAGCAAATTCCTTTTTTCTAAGGTTAGTATTTATCTCAGCAATTTCTCTTAAGTTGTCAATATTGAATGACTTGACACCTAATTCCAAAACATCTTCTGAAATATCACGAGGATTTGCAATATCAATTAACATTAAGCTTTCATAATCCCTAGGACTTTTTAATAAACGTTCTTTAGTAATAATCGGGTGAGGCGCACTGGTAGCACTAATAACCAAGTCAGCAGTTGCCAAATACTTTTCTAGGTCATTAAATAAAATAGCTTCACCGCCTAAATCCTTAGCAAGGTCTACTGCAACATAATAAGTCCTGTTTGCAACAAAAATAGCATTTAAATCTTTCTCAGCAAGTGCTTTAGCAACTAATTTACCCATTTTTCCAGCACCAATTACCAAAACAGATTTGTTTTCCAAATCACCAATATATTTTTCAGCCAAATCAATAGCTGCAGAACCAATTGATACAGAACCTTTGTTGATATTGGTTTTATTTCTAACAACCTGACCAACATGAATAGCTTTTGTAAAAATAGCATCCAAAATTTTACCACAGTGACGATCTTTAACTGCTTTGTGCTTTGCATCCTTAACCTGACCTAAAATCTGGTCTTCTCCAACAATCATAGATTCTAAACCGGAAGTCATACGTAAAAGGTGCATAACAGCAGACTGACCATAATCAATAACAATACTCTTGTTTTCATGAGAAAGTAACTCTTCATCTTCAGGAATATGCTTATTGTGAATGAAATATTCCTTTCTGTTACATGTACTAATCTCAATATATTCAACAATAGAATATTTTTCTTGTAGTTTTGCAAATAATTCGTCAATATCTTTTGAAATAATCTCCATAGACTGAATATCTGCAAGTTTATGGTCAACTCTTAAATTTAATATCAATTTAATCCCCTTATCAAATCGTCAATATAATCTTTGGCTTCGACAATATTTCTATTTTTAATTAAAACATTGATTTTTTCATCTTCAAAAATTTCATAAAGACATTTTCTTCTATCTTTCTGGTCTTGAACGATTCCTTTTAATTTGTTTCTGGCATAATCCTGAAGTTCTATTTCCAAGATATCCTCTTCAGTAATTATTGATTGAATTTTTTTTCTTAATTGGCGAGCCATAAGTGGGCTTTTTCCACCGGTAAAAATAGAAATTTCAATATCTCCAATATTAAAACTTGTTGGAACAATTACATTTCCTTCACTAGGAAAATCTGCTCTGTTAAGAAGTTTATCTTCAGCAATTTTAGAAACATAATTGGACAGGGTTCTATCCCCACTAGCTATTACAACAAAATCAGACCATTCAACTAAATCATCAACGTCCTCAGTAGAGCATAAAATAGCTCCTTTTGATACTAATTCATCAGCCAAATTATCTCCAGCCAGTTTAACATTAGCACCATGGTCTAAAAATTTATTTGCACGTCTTGTTGCAACTTCGCCAGTTCCTAAAATAAAAACATTCAAATTAGATGTTTTTAAATAAATAGAAGTCCAGTCCATTTTAATCATTATCAAGAGATTTAGCACGTAAAACTTTTACAGCAGCCCTTAAATCATCATTGCATTCTTTTAAAACATCCATTGCTTCAAGTTTGGTAATGTTGAATGTTTCTGCTAATGCTTCAGCTTTTTCATCAGGATCAGGTTTAGTAACTCCAACTAATCTCTCAGATAATTGTTTTTTTAAGTCTAAGTATTCTTCATGACTTAATCCAATACTATTTAATGACATATCTCTTAATGGACAAGGTTTAGATGGTTTACAACACCATACAAGTGATCCAAAGCAGGTTCCTGCTCCTTCACCTAATCTAGTTTCCCTACCGAATTGAGTTTTAATTTCAATATATTCTTTAGGAGTTAAGTTAACTTCCTGTAATGCATTTAATACTGGGCACGGTTTTACTGGAGGACAACAAAAAGCAAGTCCTCTGACATCTCCTCCTCTACAAATATGAGACGGCGCATCTTCCCAAGTCATAATAAACCTCCAAAAAATTCTTTATCATTGTAAAATTATTATTAAGAAATAATTATAAAATAATAATATAATTTATTCTACCAATAAATATATAATCTTTTTTATAAATTAAATTAAAATTAAGTATTATGAAAGAAATTTTAAAAATCGAAGACATAACCATCACTGTAACATGGAAAAATATTAAAAATATGTATCTTCGAGTATTGCCACCAAATGGAGATGTTGAGGTTTCTGCTCCAATTGCCCTACCACAGGAAGAATTGGTTAATTTTATTAAATCCAAAAAGCAGTGGATTTTAAAAAAACAAGACATTATTTTAAAAAATGATATTAAAGCACCTCTAAAATATAAAAACGATGAAAAACATTATTTGTGGGGAAAACAGTACAATTTAAAGTTAATTTCTAATGATAACATAAAATCAGGTTTTGTTAAGGATGATACTATTTTCCTACCAGTTTCTAAAAGAAGTACAATTGATATACGCCAGAAAGTATTAGTTGAGCTTTATAGAAGAGAACTTCAAAATAAAATTCCTACATTAATGGCTAAACACAGCAAGATTATTGGTAAAAAACCTTCCGAAGTAAAGGTTAGAAAAATGAAAAACTGGGGAAACTGCAGAAAGGACGGAAGAATAACACTAAATTTAAATCTTGCAAAAAAAGACCCCAAATGTTTAGAATACGTAATCATCCATGAATTATGTCATTTAATTGAATTTAATCATGGAAAAGAATTTAAAAAATTAATGGACAAATACTGTCCAGATTGGAAAAAAATAAAAAAAGAATTAAATGAATAAGAAGATTTATCTGTTTTCTTTAAGCATATCTTCTTTTTCATCTGCGGTTAATTTCTCAACAATTTCTTCAGGAGTACCAATATCTAAGAGTTTTCCCCCTCTCATTAAAGCTGCTCTGTCACAGACATCTAAAACGAAGTCCATATCGTGAGAAATAATAATGAATGTTTGTTCTAATTCAGTACGTGCTTTTAAGATAGAATCAGTTACAATAACACGAGTAATCGGATCCATTGTACCTGTTGGTTCATCCAAAACAATTAAATTAGGTTCTTTGATTAATACTTGAGCTAAAGCAACCCTGTGTTTTTCCCCTACACTTAATTGATCAGGATATTTATCAAGCACACTTGCAGCAACATCATCAGCAAAACCAACAGTGGTTAATGCATGAATAGCTTTAATTTTACCGAATTCTGCAGGTAAATTTAAACTAATTGCATCAGTTAAGTTACCAAGAACAGTTCTGTGAGGATATAATGAATATTCTTGATGTAATAAACCAATATAAGGCATAATACGTCCACGGTTGAGTGGTCCAACTTTGGTCATGTCAATCCATTCATCACCGAGTTTGATTTGGATATTACCTCCACTTGGTTCAGTTAATCCCATTAACATTCTTGTAGTGGTTGTTTTTCCAGAACCACTTAAACCTACAATACCAAAGATTTCTTCTTTATTAATAGTTAAATCAACACCATCTACTGCTTTAACAACACCACGTTCAATGGAGTAGTAATGTTTTTTAACATTTTCAAGAACTACTTCAGGTTCTCCGAATTCAGGAATTTCTGGTTTTTCAGGAATAGGAATTGTAGCAACGAAATCATTTACTACAGTCTCAGCTTCTCCTTCCTGTTTGATTTCTCCACCTTCTAACCAGATTACCTTATCTGCTAATTCAATCATTACTTCTGGCCAGTGAGAAGTAATTAACATAGTGATTCCTTCATCTTTTACACCTTCTTTTAATGTGTTATGAAGTTTGATAGCAGTTTGAGGATCTAAAGTACCAGTAGGTTCATCAGCTAAAAACATCATAGGTTCTTTAGCTAATTGTCTTGCGAGTACAACTCTTTGTTTTTCCCCACCACTTAAGTCACGAGCAATGTGAGTAATCCTATGATTCATTTGAACCATTTCTAATAATTCCAATGCTTCATAAATTTTCTCATCATATTCCTTATCGTCAGGCATTGCCCTCATTACATTTTCAATTACAGATTCTTCGTCGTATAATGCGAAGTTACGTTGTAACATGATGGAAATTCTTCTTTTAATACTTGCAAATAATTTCCTCTCAGCATTAAAGAAGTCAACTTCTTTTGCTTCTAAAGTTGCTCCACAACTACATTTTTCACCAGCATGAGAAGGAGACTCAACAGCTAAACATTCTGGACAAACAGCAACATTAACTAAAATCTGACCAGCATCTGGTTTATACTCAGATGTACCTCTGAGCATATTAATTAAAACAGATTTTCCACTTCCACTACGGCCTAAAATACCTAATGTTTCTCCTTCAGTAATTTTTAAATTAATATCTTTAAGAACATCAACACCATCAAAAGTTTTAGTAATATTTTTTAGTGTTATAAAATCCATGAAATCACCTTATTAATCTAATTTATATTTTAATCCATTAATAATACTTTCTAATAACAATTGTTTTTAAAAAAATAAGCATTAACAATAGATTCTAATAACAATTGTTTTAAAAATAAGCAATTAAGAAATATGCCTTAATTTTAAAAAAAATAGAATAAAAAAAGTTAGAAATCAGATATTTTGAAATCCAAACTACCTGAAATAACACTACGAGCAATAGAAAATCCATCAACACCGCAAGCAATCATCTTTTCGACATTGCCTCTTGAGTTGACAGAATTGTTTCCAATGATTTTAATATCAACATCACTGCAAAGTTCACCTAAAAGTTCCCAGTCTGCTTCAGCGCCTTTTTTCATTGCATCAATATGAATATAATCAGCACCTGCATTTTCAATTAAATTAGCTATTTTTAAACAGTCAACACCTTCAACATTAGCTCTGATTTTAACTGAAACTTCACTGTCAACATTATCAACAATTTGAGAGATGAAATGATTTAAATCATCTCTTTTTAACATTTCTTGGCCACAACCAATAGCTAAAATTTCATTCTGGCGACAATGACAATTAATTTCTACAATATCCAAATTTTTGATATTACCAACATCAATAATAGGTTGTGGATTTGTTGAACGAACATTAGCTGAAACTTTTACATGATTATGAGTGTTTTTAATCAAATTGACTTCATTTTCAATGTGATTAAAAATATTATTTAAAGGAATGTCGAATTCTTTTCTTCCCCTTTGAACAATTTTCTTACTTGCTTCAAGTGTAGGGGAATCTAAGCTGTATCCACCTAAAGTAGCCACATTAAATCCATAATGAATAACCTTGTTTAAAAAACTAGCATCAGTTATGCCAGCCATTGGAGCAACTACCTTAAGCATACAAATTCCTCAAGATTATTTTTCAACAACCCAAGTCCACATTTCATTATTATGTGCACGGATTTCTTCAAGACCAATGTCTGCCATATAAGCAGCATCTTCAGCATTTTTAGCTCTTCCAATTCCAGCTTTGAGCTTTATGCCGATTTCTTCATCAATTTCAACCATTATTTCTTCAATGTCTTTCTCAGTTAATCCGTTACATGGAGACATGAAGTTGTCCCCTCCAATGAAGAATAATAATGCTCCTTTTTTAATTAATTTAGTCATTAAGTAATGTTGAGCTTTATTAACACTGAAACTTGTATCAAAAGCAGATTCAATATCAGTTAAAGTTTCAGTGACACTGTTAATGTCAATATGAGCTGCTTGAACGAAGCTGTCTTCTTCACTAACTAAACTGTCAATAGCTAAAATTTCTTTTCTCTCACCTGATTGAGCACTACCTGCTTTTTGAAGAGCGATAGTTGCTAATCTTTGAGCTTCGTGAGGAGTATCTGCAGCTGCTACACCCATACTTACAGTAATAGGGTATTTGTTTCTAATAGATCTTTGAATTCTTAAATGGTCTTCTTCATCTAAACCATTTGAGATTGCAAGCAAGTTATCAAATCTAGTAAAGAAAACTAAACCTTTTCTAGCACCAAAATAGCTGTTTAAATCAGCGTATAATCTTGCTTGAAGAATTTGTAAGTCAGATTCAGTCCTTGGTCTTGGAGTGACAGTCCAAGGTCCATAATTGTCAATTTGTATTAATGTCATTTGTATCATTGAATAACACCTTCCCCCTAAGGAATACAATCCTTAATAATTTTAGCCAAATTAATTTTAGCATCTAAATTATCCATAATTGTATTTGTAGTTATTACCTTATTAACTATTTGATTTATTTTGGCAATTTTATCTTCATCTTGTACATCAATTACCATTGTATCTAAAAAATCTTCATATAATGATGCAACACCAATTGATGAAACATCAATATCCAATGCTTTCATAAATTTACTTGCAGGCCCTGAAACAGAATCAGAACCAATAATTGGAGAAACTGCAACAACATAAGTTTCTTTTAGTGCATCACGAACACCATCTAAAGACAATATTGGTGATATTGAAGTAATTGGATTGGATGGGCCAATAATTACTGCATCAGAATTCTTAATAGCTTCAACAATTCCATCACTTGGTGAAACATTGGAGAATTTAATATCTAAAACTTCAGGTTCACTTTGATGTTTAATTAAAAAGTCATGAAATTCCAATTCACCAATATCAGTGATAATCTTAATTTCAGAATCTTCTTCACTCATAGGAATAATTCTTGAAGCGATTCCCATATTTTCTGCTTGAATTTCACATGCTTTTGAAAGACCATATTTTTCCATTAATTGTGTCTTTTGTATTTTAGTTGCACGGTCAATGTCCCCAATTCTTAAAAGTTCATCACATCCAAGTTCTTTAAGACGTTCATGAGTAATAAAAGTATCATTTTTAACTCCGTACCAGAATTCATCATTAATCATATCTGCCATTGTATACAATACAGTATCAATATCTGCAGAAACATAAACACCTGAAAAATAATCATTTTCAAGAGTATTAACAATGATTGTCAAATCTTTAGGATCAATGATTTCTTTTAATCCCTGCAATAGTTTTGGAGTACCAGTTCCACCAGATAAAACAGTAATCATTAAATTCACCTAATTTCTAAATACATCAAATTCTTTAGGCATAATAACTGATTTGATTGTTGAATTAACATCTCTTAATGTATCAAAGCTATCGAATCCACGTACGATAACAACAGGAAGTCCTTCATCAGCCTGACCCATAATAAGTGAAGCGGCAGAAGCTAATTCATCACAGGTTGCAATTTCAGTAGTTTCAAGTTCTCTTCCGTATAAATCCTTTTCACCGACTCTTTTCCATATTGGTGAAATACCAGAACATCCAATTGCAGTACCTATAGCACCAAATCTAAATGCTCTTCCCTGAGTATCAGTTATAATAACTGCGATTTCTTCGCCAAATTCTTTTTCTAAGGACTCACGAATTTCAAAAGCAGATTTATCTGCATCAACAGGCATTGGAGTAACTAAACCTTCACCAACATTGGACTCATCAATACCTGCATTAGCACATACAAAACCCTGTTTTGTTTCTGTAATTATAAATTTAGGACCTACAGCAACAATTTCATTTGATTGTTGAATAATTGATTCAACTAATTGAGGGTCTTTTTTAGCTTTTTGAGCAAGTTCAATAGCCTGTGGAGATGGAGTTAAATCATATAGTTTTATGAAATTCTCTTCAGCTTTTGAGATTAAAGTTTCAGCAATTAAAATTATATCCCCATGGTAAATCCCACAGCCCTGTTTTTCAATAGCTTCTTTAATAATTTTTGAAATATCACTACTACCATCAATAATAGGAATATTCTCTAAACCAAATAATTCAATACTCATAATAATCATCTAAAACAAGTTTAAAAAAAAAAGAAAAATTATGGATTGTAGACGTCAATAGTCCACTCTCCATCAAAAATCGCAGCAGATGAAGTTACAGGCTTTTCATATTCTGCAAATGTACCTTCATCGAAAATATATTTTGCTGCATGAGTTGAAGTATCTGCTTCAAATTCAACAGCATCAGGAAGTTGAGAACCATATGTTGAAATGAATGCTGCTTTTCCATATGGAACTTGTTCAACTAAAATTTTATTGTCGTTAACAATACTTATGTAACATTTATATTCATCTTCATCTTCGCTAGCTTTAACAACACCAGCGATTCTTGGAGTGTTATAACTGTCTTTTTCATAATCCATTGTAAGTAATGAATATGCAAGTGCATCTCTTAAATTCATTCCTAAGCGGATTTTGTCTGCTATAACATCAGTTTGTGATCCGTTGGATACAACTGCTACATCACCAACAATCTGAATACAATTGTATGTAATGTATGGATTTTCAAAGATATCTTTTTCAAATCCTTCTTTTGGAACAATAGCTGCTCTATTTTCATATTTAAGACATTGTCTATTTGGAAATGATCTGCTTGAAACCCTATAAGCGATATAAGGTTTGCCTTCGCTGTTCATTCCTGTTGATAAAATTCTACCAGTATACATTTTTATCCCCCTCTAGTTTAAAGTTGTGGACGTTGAACAGCTTTTTCAGGTGAAAATCCAGCAGGAACAACGATATCAATCTCACCAGGTTTGATTGTAATTTGACCTTTGTCCATTACTTCTGCTTGAACACCTACAGCACTATTCAGAATCGTATCAGATCTGTCAACACCATTAACTGTAACTTTATGTAAATTAGCTACAGGAACGACATAATATTCCTCACTACCAGAAACAGATGTAACGTTAGGTTTTCCACCACCATCAACATCTTCTGAAGTGTCTGCTGTTTGAACATCCTCTGAAAAATTACTAGTTACTACTAAAAAAATCATTATTGTGAATAAGATATCAATAAGCGGAACTAAATTGATATTTGGCTTGTTGTCTGAAATCTTTTTTTTATGCTTTCTAACATCAATTGCCATTTAATCACCTATTGTCTTAGTTTACTTTCAGTAATTTCTGCATTAACATTACATTTTTCCAAAATAATATTAGAAATACTCTTATCTAACATACTTGGTTTAAAAGAAACTTTAATATTTGCATATGGATCAGAGATTAATCTTGTATTTACAACACCTTCAGCTTCTTGTAATGCTTCAAGTGCACATTCAACATTTGAATCAACTCTAATTTTAACTACTGCATAACCCCAGTTGGTCATTTTAGTAGCAAGTTCAATTTTATCCATTTCTACTTCAATAAGTCCTTGGATATAAGTATGAAGCGGTATTAATATAATTGTTACAGCAAGACCGACAATAGTTGTTGTCAATGCAACGTAAATACCTTCAGCCATTGCAGTAGGATCAGGATTAACACCTAAAGATTTGAAAGTCATCCAAATACCAATAACGGTACCAATTAATCCTAAAAATGGTGCTAACTCAATAAGAGTCTTGATTGTACCTACACCCTTGGTCATTTTTCCGACTTCAACGATGAAAATTTGTTCCATACTTTCTTCAACTTCGGTTTTATTCTTATAACCAATTTTTAAAGTTTCAGAAATAATTCTGGAAATAGGATTTTTAAAACCATTAATTTGTTTTAAAGCCTCTACAGCCCCACCTCTTTCCATAGCAGTAGTTACAACTCCGAAAATTTCAGTTGTATCTACTTTACTAATTTTTTTAAGATATGCAATCTTTCTTATTGCGATAATAAGACCATAAATACCAATGAAAAGAATCACATAAGTAATGACTCCACCTTGGGCAAAAATATCCATTATCCCATCAATGATTAACATGATACTTTCAATAATCATTTTTATCCTCTATAAATATTAAATTGAAAAATTGTTATACGAATACTTTATAAATTCATATACTTAAATATTTTTTAAAATAAGCGCTAATTTACTTCATTTTTGCAACTGTAGCCCATGATTTTCTAACAAAATCAGGCATTTCATCATAAGTATAATTAGTTAAAAATTTCTTTGTTGTTGGGTCTGAAGGATAACCTGAACCAATTCCACCAGATTTTATAAATTCCTTATTGATTTCTTGAATTTGAGCATCCCTTTCTGCTTTAGCAATAATAGATGCTGCACTAACTTCAATGTATTTATCATCAGCTTTGTGTTCAGCTATAACATCAAATCCAGTATCTTTGCATAAATTATCCTGAAAACGCTGTGCTTTGACATCAACAGCATCAACAATAGCTTTTTCAGGTTTTAATTTTAAAATAATGCTTTCCATAGCATTTTTTTCTATTTCGTTGAGATTGACACCACTTGCTCTTAATTCATCAATTTCGCGAGCAGAAATTACAACAATCTCATATTCAAACATCTTTTTTAGTTTTCTGGATAAAATAGTTCTTCTATTTGGAGTAAGTCTTTTAGAATCTTTAACTCCCATTCTCTCAAGAACTTTATCCATTTTTTCAGGAACAATAACTCCTGCAATAACCATTGGGCCTAAAACAGATCCACGACCGGCCTCATCAATTCCTAAAATATCCATAAAAATCAGTTAAAAAAAGTAAAAAAAAGAGAAATAAATATTAAAATTTATTTCATAGCTCTAAGACGAACTTCCGGTTCTAATGCAAGAGGTTCAGCTGCAACAATTGCAGTACCTTTTGCTACAACAGTCATAGGGTCTTCGGAAACTTCAATAGGGATAGAAATTTCATCGAAGATTCTTTCTTTCATACCACGAAGTCTTGAAGTTCCACCAACTGCAACTGAGTTATTGTAAACACCCATCATTAATTCCGGAGATAATCTTTCTAAAACAATGTTTAATCCATCAATGATTTCTTGCATGTAAGGTTCAGCTGCTTCTGCAACAAGCATGGAGTCAATGATAACTTTTTTAGGTCTGTTGGTTTCTAAGGATTTACCTATGATTTCAACACTGAGATTTTCTAATTGTTCGGAACAGTGAACCATACCAACTTCGATTTTAGCAGATTCAGCATCATGAATACCAATAGCAACATCGTATTTTTCAGCTACAAGGTCAACAATTTTGTTATCAATGTCATCTCCACCACATCTAACAGTTTCAATATCATTAATACCACCAAGAGAGATGATAACAATATCAGTTGATCCAGCACCAATATCAACAACCATAGTTCCGTTTGGTTCAGCAATAGGTAATCCTGCACCGATAGCTGCTGCTAATCCTTCACTAATAACTAAAATATTTTGTGCTCCTGCTTTTCTACCAATTTCTTCAGCAGCATTTTTTTCTACTTCAGAAGCATCTCCAGGAATACCGATAACAATTCTTCCAACGCATTCGCCTTCATCTATACCGATTTGCATTGCTTTAATTAATAATGCTTGAGCTTGAACAACATTTTCAATTACACCTTTTTTCAAAGGTCTTACAGCAAGAATATCCTCAGGAGTTCTTCCTAACATTTTTTTAGCTTCTTCACCAACAGCTAAAACTTCTGAAGGGTCATCTTTTTTAACAGCAACTACAGATGGAATTTGGTATAAATCAAATTTGTCACCTGAAGGTTTTGCGATTACAGTGTTTAATGTTCCTAAATCAATTCCTAAACTATTGCTAATAACTTTGGCGTCATTAATCTGAGGTTCTTCTTCTTTTCCAAAAATATTCATGATTACTCCTCCGTTACAATATCTTTAAAGTCAATAACGAAAATTCTGTTAGATGTAGCTATACTTTGAACTTTTTTAATTTCTTCTTCTTTGTCTACAGAAATCAAAATTGTTGATAAAACAACTTCATTTGCATTATAAAATGGTTTCAATGCAGATTTAACGAAATTAGGTAATTTAACATCATTACTTAAATCAACATCAATAAATGCAGTAGTTTGTGAATCCTGTAAAATTGCAAAAGATACTTTAGATCTCTCGATTACTGAAACTGTTTTTTTAATGACATCATCAGGTGCGACAAATACCATTAAATTAGGTTCTTCAGTTAAGTGTTTGCGTAAAATCCTTATATAAGCTCCACCATACTGATTTGCAATTTTTTTAAATTCATCAATGTAAATAGAGTTTCCGTAAATCATGATAAAATCGAATTTTTTATCTAATTTACCTTCATTTAACATTACATGTTCTCTGAACAATATTTTAACTTTGTGATTTGATGCAATAGCTTTGTAAACTATTTTATCAACCAAATCAGTATTTCCTGCAATAAGACACCAACTTTTTTCGATTTCATAATCATTATTGGAAGTTATCCTTGCAGCCTGTCTAAGAACACGTATATTATCCTCTATCATTTAACTACCCACAGAATCGATTTAAATTTAATCTACATAAATAACATCATCTTTATTAAAAAATATTAAATTTAATTAAGTTATTTTAAAATCTAACATCTTAAATTAAAGAATGCATAAGCCATTTATTAAAGTTTAACCATTATTTATTTATAAAAAAATTATTATATATATTTTATCTTTTATGAAAGATGTTCAAGGAAATCTAAAAGCAAATCAATAAATAAAATTGAAAACATTACTTGCAATCTAACCAAATAATAAAAAACTAAAAAAAATAAGTATTATTAAGAATTAAATACTACTATACATAAAAATAAATTAAAATAAAAGAGAACATTAATAAGAAATAATGTATAAGAGTAATACTGGAGTTTGAATATGGAAATTGAAAATACAAATATGAAAAGTTTTATAGCATTGTCAGATATTATATCCCTGTTGAATATGTCCTCAGGATTTTTGTCAATAATATTTTCATTAAACCATAATTTCTCAATAGCTGCAATTCTTATGATAATTGCAATCATATTCGACTCAGCAGATGGTTGGGTAGCACGTAAAATAAATAGGCAAGACGAATTAGGTTTTGGGAAGAACATTGATTCATTATCAGACATTGTCTCATTTGGAGTTGCTCCTGCAGTATTCCTTTACAGTTGCATCAACACCACCCCAGGCATTTTTCAAATAGTAGTGACTCTTGTTAGCTTATTAATTGTTGTTTGTGGAGTTTTAAGACTAACTAGATACAACGTAATTGCTGGTAAAATAGATACTCAGGATTTTATTGGATTTCCAATTCCAGGAATATCTTTAGTAATGGGTTCATATTACTTAACAGGATTATTCAATCCATATGTTGCAATTTTACTTAGTATAATTGTTTCATTACTTATGATAAGTAATATCAGATATCCTAAATTTGATAATATTCCTGTAATAGCTGCATCCTGCGTTTTAATATTATTATTGATATTACCAATCAATATAATCTTATACAATGTTAACATTCCGGCGATATTATTACTATTATTCTGCTTATACTACCTAATAATTAATTTAATTAAAAAATGAGCACCACTTACTCCTATAATTAAATTACCATCTATCATCATCAAACTAGGAGTATAAATAATGAACAGAAAACCAAGAAATCCATTACATCCAAGAGGTTTTGAACAAACAAGACAATTAAAAGAACAAATTTCACATGAATACTCAAAACCCAAGAAAAAAGACGATGAACTAACACCACTAAAAAAATTAAACCACAAGCTTGGAGTTTATTTAAGTCCAAAATCCGTTGATATAACTGATGATGAAAAAAAGAAGAAAATCGGTGTTATAATAACCATTTTTGTTTTAATTACATTAGTTTCATCAGCATATTATTTTTTAATTTATGAACCGTCACAAGAAAAGTTAAGCCTTGCAAAAACAACAAAGCTAAATGAATTACATGAATTATACTCAGGCCCCCTAACATCATCTCCAAATTCCTACTTATTAGAAGATAAAATCAATGAGGCACAAACTCCTCAAAAGGTTGAAAATATAAATATAATGGGAATGGCAACAAAAGACTGGAAAAACTATCATAAAAAATCGATTTATATAAATTCAGACAAATACAACCGTACAATGGCAGTGTATCTAAATGAAAGTAAAAATACAATACTTCCTGCAAAAAAAGCTATAAAAATTGTAAATGAAAATGATGCTGAAATTTTATCTAAAATAAAATTTGATGAACCAAACACAGTATCTGTTCCTATTTTAATATCAAGACTTCAGGCAGGAGCAGGTCTTGTTAATGTTGGAAGCGTTGTTGATATTTACACAAATAACAATGATACAACAAAAAACTACACCTCAAACGATACCAGTCCGGATATAAGCGGATGTACTGTACTTGCAATTATGAGATATGAAGATAATGGAGAAATTGATTCTGAATATTCAAAGTCAAATACAAAAGTAAATGGAAATAACACCAATCCAAAAGAAAACACCAAAGCTTTTTCATCAGATGTTTTAGAGCTTATAAAAGGGTCAATGCTTAAGGGATATGATGAAAAAGAAACATTTGAAATGCTTAAGAATTATGGAGTTAAGCTATCAAATTATGAAAGGCAAATTAATTTAGGTGATTTGGATGCACAGTATATGCTTTTGATTGAAACACCACAGGAAAAAGTGGAATATGTCTTAAACAATATGGACAATATCATTTTAACTATTCCAACCTCAAAAGCCCCTGACTGGATGATAAATGAAATAAATTCAACATACCACCATTAAAAAAAGTATTATATTAGATTTAACAAAAGTGATACTATGAAAAAACCAACTATTTCAACTATAGTTATCATTATTTGCATATTAATTATTGGATTATATGCAATGGGAGAAGTGAATTATTTTTCATCAAAAATAGCTGTAGAAAAAAATATCGATTCTCCAACAATTTTAATACCAAAAATTGGTGTAAATGAAAAAATAAACAATGTTTCATTAAACCAAGGAGTATTAAGTGATCCTGGAGCAAATATCCCAACACAGGATTATGTTACATTATATGGTCACAGAACACTTCAAGGTTCACCATTTTTCAGATTAAATGAGATTGAAGCTGGTGATTTATTAGTATTGGAATGGCCTGGCGTCGGAGAGATAACTTACACAGTAACAAATAAAACAATAGTTCCGGGAACTTCTGATGCACCGGTTGGTGGAAACGAGTCATTATTCTTAATTACCTGTGATCCAATTGGTTCTACAGAAAACAGAATAATCGTTGAAGGAACCTTTGACAGCCAAGGACCAATAGATAATGTTGTACTAAAAGAAAATCCTCAGGAGTCTTATGGACTTATTATTGCAGCAGCATTCCTGTTAATTGGGCTTGTATTTTCATATTTCTATCCACAGGACAATAGAATGTATGTATTAGGAGCTGTCGTAATAATTGCAGTAGTTTTATTCTATTTCTGCATAAATCCAATACCGTCTGAACTAATTTATGAAAAAATCATATTCTTAAATGGAGGCTTATAAATGGACGTTGATAAAGAATATTTTTCAAATATCACAACAAGAGAAAGAGCCATCTTTGAAGGTGCAATAAGTATGGGTGCACTTTTCCACCAATTTGTAGGAACACCCGTTAACAAAACCACTAAAAAAAGCTTAGAAACAAGCATGGAAGACTCATTAAGACTTCAACCAGCTATTGAAGATGTTGATGTTGATATTAGATTCGACAAACTTGAAGAATCAATGACAGAATTCGACTACACATCTCTTACCGGAGATATGCTTGATGTAAAAATATATACAAAAGTAGACAACGTTAAAGCGACAATTAGAATAGAATTCATTGAAGAACTTAATTATCCTTTAATGTATGTTGAAGAGATTACAGAAGATTAAAAGTTAAAATATTTCTTTTAAATCTTCTACTAATTCTTTTAAATGTTCCATTTTAATATGGTTCATTAATACAATCCTGATAGCTACTGGACATTTAGCAACAGAAACTTTCCAACCTAATTTTTCCAATTCCTCTGCTAACTTATGAGTATCCATTTCAGGATGGTTAAATGCAACAAGATTTAATTCAGGTTCACAAATAACCTCATAACCTATTTTTTCAAGATTTTCTTTTAAAAATTTAGTATTAATCATTAACTCTTTGATTAAATTAGAATAACCTTCTTTTCCGAAATATTTCATGATTGCATAAGTAGCTGCAGAAGCAGCACCCGAACGTGTTCCAACAATTGTTGATTGGGTTTTAACAGTTAAGTATGGGGAATCAATCGCCATAACATCTAAATATTCCTCTTTTCTGAAAATAATTCCTCCAGCAGGAATTGGTGCCAAACCCATTTTATGAGGATCAATTGTTATAGAACAAACTCCTTCTAGTGAAAAGTCAAAAACAGGTAAATCATATCCCATATCTCTTAAAAAAGGAATGGAAAATCCGCCAAAAGCAGCATCTACATGGAAATAAATGTTATTCTCATGTGCAATTTTTGAAATTTCTTCAATTGGATCTATTAAACCTAATTCAGTAGTACCTGCAATAGCTACAATAGCAACTGTTTTATCAGAAATTAACTGTTTAATTGATTCAACATCAATTTTATAGTTATCCAACTTAGCTTCAACAATTTTTAAGTTTAACATGTCTGCAGCTTTTTTAAATGAAAAATGAGCAGATTGAGGGACAATAATTTCTCCATCAACAATACCTTTGTATTTTCTAGCATGATTTCTAGCTGCACGCATTGCCATAAGATTAGCTTCAGTACCACCAGTTACAATATTACCATATGGTTTTTCAATAGATAATAATTCACCTATAGACTCAATGACTTTATTTTCAATTATTTTCGTACCTTTAAAAAGACCAGGATCTCCTAAATTTGCATCTAAAAATTTATAATAAACTTCCTTAGCAAAGGGATGTGCTTTTGTACACATTGACCCTAAGATTCTACCATCACTATAATCATGGTCTAAATCTTTAAGTTCGTTTAATTCATCTAAAATAATATGTTTATCTATTGGTTTTTCATCCATAAAATAACCTAATTTAAAATTTTAATAAAAATAAATAAAGAAAAAAAAAGAAAATAAAAAGATTATTCTAAACGCTTACGTGCAGCATCGAGAATAATTTTTTGTTCTGCTCTAGCAACAGTTTTTCTAACTTCAGCTATAGCATCAGTGTTTGAAGATACACTTGTAATTCCAAATCCAACAAGTTTTTCAACAATACGAGGTACACTACCTGCTTGACCACAGATACTGCATTTAACACCTGCTTCAACACATTTTTTGATTGTCATTTCAATCAATTTCATTACTGCAGGGTGTTCTTCAGAGTAATGTTTTGCAACGTATTCGTTGTTTCTGTCAACAGCAAGAGTGTATTGGGTTAAATCATTGGTTCCTAAACTTACAAAGTCGATTCCAACAGCAATGTAATCTTCAATAGTTAATGCTGCAGCAGGAATTTCAACCATCATACCGAATTCAACATCTTTATGAGGTTCTAAACCTACTTCAGAACAAAGTGCTTTAGCTTGTTTGAGTTCTTCAGGACTTTGTGATAATGGAATCATAATTCCAATGTTAGTGTATCCTTGTTCATGTAATTTTTTAATAGCTTTAAATTCACATTTGAGAATTTCAGGTTGATCAAGTTCCCTTCTGATTCCTCTCCAACCGAGCATTGGGTTGTGTTCTTCAGGTTCGTTTTCTCCACCTTCTAATGTGATGAATTCATCTGTAGGAGCATCTAAGGTTCTGTACCATACCGGTTTTGGATAGAATTCATCTGCTACAATCATAACATTTTCAGCAATTGTATTGATTAATTCATCTTCGTTTCCATCTGCAATGAATTTACCTGGGTGGATACCAGCAGTTAACATTAAGTGTTCAGTTCTGAGTAATCCTACACCATCAGCACCGGTTGCAGCTGCTTTTGCTGCTGCTTCAGGCATACTTACATTAGCTTTAACTTCAGTAACAGTTATGATAGGAGCTGCTTCAACACTACCAGCTGCTTGTACTGGTTCTTGTTTGGTTTGAGAAATTCCATCAAATACTAATCCTTTTTTACCGTCGATAGTTACACCAGTGTTTTCTTTTAAAATAGAAGTTGCATCACCAGTACCGACAACACAAGGAATTCCAAGCTCACGAGAGATAATAGATGCGTGACAAGTTACTCCACCTTCATCAGTTACAATTCCGCTTGATCTTTTCATTGCAGGAACCATATCAGGAGTGGTCATAGTAGTAACCATAATGTCTCCATCTTTAATTTTATCTAATTCTTCGATGTCTAAAATAATTTTAACATTACCTGCAGCCATACCCGGACTTGCACCAAGACCTCTTACTAAAACTTCACCAATATCATCAGAAGCTTCAGCAACATCTTCACAAACATCACCTAATGTGGTAATTGGTCTTGCTTGTAATAAGAATAATTCTCCATTTTCAAATGCCCATTCAGTGTCCATAGGTTCACCATAATGAGCTTGAATTCTTTTACCCATTTCAGTTAATTCAATGAGTTCTTCATCAGATAAAACTCTTTCATTTCTTTTTTCTTCAGGAACATCAACTTTAATACTGGTTTCATTTTCATCGTTGATGTACATGACTTTTTTATCACTAATAGTAACATTGATAACACTGTTGTCAGCTTTATCAACTTGATAGTTATCAGGAGTTACATCTCCGGATACAACAGCTTCTCCAAGACCCCATGATCCTTCGATTAAAGCAATTTCTTCACCAGTAGATGGGTTTACAGTAAACATTACACCTGCTTTGTCAGCATTTGCCATTTTTTGAACAACAACAGCAATTAAAACTTTAGCGTGTTCAAAATCATTTTCTTCCCTGTAAAAAATAGCTCTTGCTTCAAATAAAGATGCCCAACATTTTCTTATGTATTCTAATACAGCATCAATACCGGAAACATATAAGTAAGTGTCTTGCTGACCTGCAAAGGAAGCTTCAGGTAAGTCTTCAGCAGTAGCAGAAGATCTGATTGCAACTTCAACATCATCTCCGTCAAATCTTTGACAAAGTTGGTTGTAAGCTTCAGTAATAAACAAAATCATGTCTTCTGGAATAGGTGCTTCATTAATAATAGCTTTGATTTCTTCAGAAGCAGCCTGAAGTGCTTTAGTATCGTTAATATCAATTTCATCAAGAATACTTAAAACTTTATCATTAATTCCAGTTTCTAACATGAACTTTTCATAAGTTTGTGCAGTTACTACGAAACCTGGAGGTACTGGAATACCTGCTTGAGTTAATTCACCCAAATTAGCACCTTTTCCACCAGCAATTGGAATATCAGATTTATTTAAATCCTCAAATTTTTTAACATACATGAAATATAACCTCTTGGCTTGAAATATTAATACATTGACATATCTCAAATAAAGAATAGTCAATATTATATATTATATTTAAAATTCAATGTTTAAATATTTAATTGCAAAAATTAGAAAATTAATAAAAAAAATTAGAAAAAACAAAAAAAGAGTAAAAAAAGAAAATTAGTTAAAAAATCTATTTAACTAAGTCTTCGCCTTTGTCGATAACAATTTTACAAGGAACTGGTAATTTCATACCTGCTCTTTTTAATGCGACTTTAGCTTGTTCAAAGTTTTTCTCGTTACAGTCGATAGTAACAATTCTTTGACCTTTTTTAACAATAGCTTCAACACTAATAGGTTTACCGAAAGCGTTTCTCATACCACTTTGTACCCTATCCGCACCTGCACCGGTTGCCATTGGGTTTTCTCTAACAATTTGGTGAGGGTAAACTCTTAATTTTAAGTGGTAACCCATTCTACCAGCAGCCCTTTGCATCAATCTGTTAGAAGCAATCCTTGCAGCTTCTAAAGAGTTGTGTCTGATGTGAGCTGGTTTTTTAACAGCTAAACTTACAGATACTGGGAATTCATCTCTTAAATTACCCATATCATATTGTACAATTCTTGAATTTGGGGTTTTTCTAATATAATCTCTTCTTGTATAAGCACGAACCATTATAATTCCTCCGAAATAACTATGACATGACCAAACATGTTTTAATTAAAAATAGCTATAATACAATCAAAAGTCCATAATAGCTATATAAAAATTATATATCGTAATAGATAGAATACTTAAATATATTAATTAAGTTATTAATAAATGTTACCATAATATCTGAATAAATGTAAAAAGAAAAAATGTGAAAAAAA
The DNA here is from genome assembly GCA_029219465.1 of Methanobacteriaceae archaeon. Classification (NCBI taxonomy): domain Archaea; kingdom Methanobacteriati; phylum Methanobacteriota; class Methanobacteria; order Methanobacteriales; family Methanobacteriaceae; species Methanobacteriaceae archaeon. The sequence goes on from JAQXTL010000004.1 coordinate 293,074, forward strand.
TGAAAATTAAAGGAAAAATTTGCTTAAAATACAACAATGAAGAAAATGCAAAAGTAGTATTTGATTCACTAGAAATTGATAATGAAAATTACTTAGAATCACAATTAAATGAAAATAAGATAACTTATGAAATTAACAGCAAAACATTAGGTAGTTTTCTATCAACAGCAGATGATTTAATAGCATCAGAAATCGTTGTTGAAAAAATATTAGATGCCTCAAATTAGCATTTAAATACATTAGTAAAAAGTTTTATATAACTAATAATAGAATATATTAAATTATTATATTAATTTTTATTAGAGTGTGTAATTTATGGAATGCTATTATCATCCTGGAAAAGAAAGCGCAAATACTTGTGCAATATGTGGAAAATCTGTTTGTGAAGAATGTGGTTTGGAAATTGCAGGTAAATTTTACTGTAAAGAATGTTTAGAAAAAATCATAGGCGTTGAAAGTCAAAAAACCTCTCAAGCAGCTGAACCTGTTAAAGAAAAACCTGTTGAAGCAAAACCAGCAGTTGATGATAACATTTACCAAAAAAGGGAAGAAGAAATAGATTACATCCCTCAACAAGAAGAAGTTCAACAAAAAGAAGTTAAAGGAATAAGTAATGATTCTCCTTACAATATTAGAGACAATATGGAATACAGCGGAGGACCAGAAACTTCTTACATTGCTGAGAAAACACAACCAAAACCTCACTTTGAACAAAAAATTGCTCAGCCAGCAGAAGCACCTCAAACTTTAACTCCAAGAGAAGATACTGATTTCATTTACCCTGATCACACTTATGAACCACCAAAAACAAGTGCAAGACAAGAATTAGAAGACAGATATGAAAAATATCTTGACGACTTGTATTTTGATGAAAATGAAATTCCATTAAATGAACAATTAGCAAAAGATGAAGAACAATACGGATCATTAACCAGAAAAGAATATGTTCCTCAAGCTCAAACTGAACCTCGTGAAGAAGTGAGATTTACTAAACAAGAAGAACCTAAAATAGAAACTCCTGAAGAAATGGAAGCAAGAATCAGAGCAGAAATCTTAAAAGAACAAGGATTAGCTAATGAAGAAGCTCCTAAAAAGAGATTCAGTTTAAGAAACAAAAACAAACAAGAAGATATTGAAGATACAAGTATTCATAACTTAAATTACCAAAATGAAAAAGAACCAATGACTGTTGTTGATATTGCATTATCAATTGTATTGGTTATTGTAATTTTAATTGTATTATACTACCTTGTATACTTGTTTATGTTAAGTGCAACATACCCAACATTTACTGATGCAATATTTGCACTTAAAAACCCACAAAACGTCATTAATGCTTTAATGACCCATACATTATAATAATGAAATATTTTCATTATTTACTTTTTTTATAAATTTTTCCAACACTTCTTTATTTTTATAGCCTAAAACTCTGATATTTGACGGATATTTTTCAATATATTGAGATATAGTTTGTTTAGGAATCGGATTTTCAAGAATACTTAAAATTCTTTGATGAAAATGGGAAGAAAATCCGTGTAATATTGATTTTTCAAGTTCCTCCAAAGTTTCGTAATATCTATTATCAACAATATTTTTAGCTAATTTTTCATTAAACATGTTAAGAGCAGTCAACTCATCTAAAGTAAATGTGTTTGCAGTGTTTAAAATAGATTCAACATCGCGAATGCCGTAGATTATACCATCTTTTTTGATTTCACGTTTTAAAACTTCAATTGTTTTTGACGGCATCATATCCAAAACACCATCAAAATTGTCTTTTTGAATACTTTCACGAATTAAAGTTCCACTAACCCCTTCAATTCTTTCAACAAAAATAAATTTATCTTTATAGTCAAATCCTATTTTACTCAAAGAGTTTGAAAATGAAACAATAACGTAATTATCTTCTTCAAGCTTATCCTTAAGAATTGTTTTATGTTCAGTTTTATCTACAATTTTATATGGTTTTGGAGCAATGTGATGGCCCATATTAATTCTTTTTAAAATCTCATCAAAACCTTCTTTTGGTTTGTATCCTCTAGGAATATAATCAGTATTTAAGTTTTTAAACATCTTTGAAAGACACAATGAATATTGTCCTGATCCCATAATTCCCATTGGCGGACCTTCAACAACAATATCTGCACCAGCAGAAATTGCAATCTCTGCCCTAATTTCCCTAGGCAATATATATGGAATACCCCTACCACTTCTCTCAAATAATCCTGGTACAATAGCAACAAATAACGCATTAGGAAACATACCTTTTGCAGTTTTCATGCAATGAAAATGACCGTTATGTAAAGGATTATACTCTGTAAAGTCAGCTATCAAAGTAGTGTCTGATGAAGTTGATGAACTTTTACATTCCATATTAAGATCGCTAAAAAATAATTCATTATCCCTTTTGAGAATATCTAAAACATAAGACATGCAAATAAATATAACTTTTAAGTTAAAAAAAACTTATGATTTAAAAATATTAAAAAACAAATATGGATTTAACACTCAAAGGAGGCTAACAATGGATTTAGTAATAAAAAATTGTAAGCTAGTTGATAAAATTGGAGAATACTCAATTAAGGTAGAAAATGGCAAAATAGTTGACATTTCAAAAAGTGCAATAAAAGCTGATGAGACAATTGATATTAAAGGTAATTACTTAATGCCTGGTTTTATTGACCCACACATCCATTTTAGAGATCCAGGGCTTACACAAAAGGAAGATTTTAAAACCGGAAGTTTAAGTGCTGCTAATGGAGGATTTACTACAGTAATTGATATGCCCAATACAAATCCTAAAACAAATACCTATAAAGCACTTAAAGAAAAAATTGAGATTGCAAAAAACAAATCTGTTGTTAACTTTGAGCTTCAGGCAGGCACAAATACTCTTAGTGAAATGGAAAAAATGATTGAGTTAAATCCTATTTCATTTAAGATATTTATGGATTTGGAAAGTGATGAAAGTTTAGAAAAAATATTTAAAGACTTATCAACATTAAAACAGACAACATCATACAATGGTCTTGTTTGTGTACACTGTGAAAAAAGATCAATTGTTGAAGAAAATACTTTAAAATTAAAAGAAAAAGGAAATAATCCCCCAATTGATTATACTTATGCAAGACCGCCGCAAAGTGAAGATGCATCAGTGACTCAAAGTATTGAGCTTGCTGGAAAAAATGATTTAAGATTGCATATCTGCCATTTAAGCTCAGCCAAATCATTGGAACTTGCAAAAAATGCAAGTAAAACTATGCCCATATCATGGGAATTTACACCACACCATTTATTGCTTGACAATACAACATACAATACATATGGAACATTTATAAAAACCAATCCCCCACTAAGAGCTGAAAACGAAAGTGTGAGAATAAGTGACTTAGATGAAACTTCAATAATTGGAACTGATCATGCACCACACACAATAGAAGATAAAACAAAAGATACCTGGAGCTCATCACCAGGAATACCGAATTTAGAAACAGTAGTTTCATTACTATTAACACAAGTAAACAAAGGAAATATTGATTTAAGCATAATTCCAAAAATATTATCTCAAAATGCTGCAAAAGTCTATGGACTTGAAAATAAAGGCGAAATAGCTATTGGAAAAGATGCAGATTTTACTGTAATTGATTTAAAACAAGAAGGCAAATTCAACAAAGATGAATTTGAAACAAAAGCACAATACTGCCCATTTGACGGATGGGAATATATTGGAAAACCAGTCATGACAATCGTAAACGGAAAACCAGTCATGAATAAATTATAAAAAAAATAGATGAAAATAAAATATTCATCTATTTTAAAGTTATTACTACTTTTTTATTTAATGCGTTGTAGTATTTGCTACCTGCGTATTTAACGTAGGATGTGTATTTACCTTTTTTAGTTAACTTGGTAATTTTGAAAGTTGCAACACCTTTACTGTTTGTATATGCACTAAAGGTTTTACCTTTAATTTTAAGAGTAACTTTGGTGTTTTTCATAACTTTACCTAAGTTATTTTTCAAAGTAATACTGTATTTTTTGGTTTTTAAAGATTTTTTAAAGGTTTTAGCACTAGCAGCCATTTTCACAGTTGCTTTTTTAACCACTACTTTAGTAGCAACTGATGAGTTAATAAGTGTTTCATCACCAGCAAAAGTTATTGTAGTCAAATAGGTTTTAGGTAATAAAGTAGCACTTAATTTGAAAATGATTTGACCATTAGCATCAGTAACTTTAGTATATGTTTTACCAATAAAGTTAACAGTAACCATTTTGTTAGCTAAAACATTACCATTAGCATCTTTTAAAGTAACAACTAAGTTTTTACCTACGTTGTAATATGTAGTTACACCTGCACAGGACAATTGAGTAGCTACTTTAGGAATAGTGAAATTGAAATCAGCAGTATTATTAGAAGCAAGGAAGTTTCCATTTCCAGCAAAAACAGCACTAACAACAACTTCATTAGTTAAATCACTAATGGTGATTGTACCATTTTCATCCGTAATACCAGTCATGTTTTCACCATTAATTACGTAGTTTACAGTAACACCACTTACAGCATTACCATTAGCATCTCTAATAGCAATAACAACAACTCCTCTTTGAGTTGAAGAAATATTCATTTGAGTAGCAACAGCAACAACTTTAAGTTTGGTAGCGTTTACATAGAAATGACCATTAACTTCAGTAGTACCTACAGCAACTTCACCATCATAAGTACAATCTTCAATAATGATAGCTTGATCGAAATTAGCAGCAGAATCAACTACTCCATTAAATTTAGAATTGGTGAAATTACAGTTTTTAAAGGAAATACCATCTTCATCAAAATAAGTGGTATCATTGCGATAAACTAATGAATCGGCAACAATATTTTCAAAAGTACAATTGTTAAAGTTTACAGCACCATATTTATAAAGAGTAACTAAAGAACCCTCTGTGGTGACATCTTTGAAAACACAGTTATTAAAATTCATGAAATAAGTTTTAGCACAACCAGATTCTTCAATATGACGAGTTTCATAATTTAAAAGGTCTTTTGAAATTGAAATTGGACCTAAAAATGTACAATTAATAAAATTGGAATTAAAACCAAACTCTTTTCCAGTAAAAGTCAAATTAATAAAATTATGAGTAGCATTTTCATTACCTGATGAATATACAGTAGATATAATATTTGTTATATTTGTTTTAGGACCTTGGCCAATAATTGTGAAATTACCTGAATTTACAGTAATTTCTCCACCAAAGTCTTCATGAGTATAATCCCCATTTGCGACATAAATAATTCCATTTTCGTTAATGCACATTAAAGCTACATACATTGCATATTGTCCTCCATATGCATCATCCCAACTTTGACCATGGACATCATCATTCATTGAATCTTTATCAGAGGAAATATTTACATAAATAACATCATGAGATTCAAAATCTGTTAATATATCAGGATTAGAAGCTCCTAAAAGAGATTCAAGCATTTTTTTAGAAGAACTAGTCATCATTAATCCAACAGAGTTATAAGTGTTTCCAGTTCCCGTATACGGAGTGTTTTGATAACTGTTAATGAATACATTGTTGTTAAATATATAATCATTTCCAGTAATCACTACGGTATCAATTCCAGTTGCTGTGTGATCTACAAATCTATTATTGCATATTTTTATGTGTGGATTTCCACCAGTACCATTTTCATAGGTGTATGTTGCAGCTGCAATTGCTTGACCTATTTTTGCATAGTTGCCGGTGAAATTACAATTACATACTGTTAAGTAGCCTCCATTTAATACAGAGATTGCTCCTCCACGACCAACAGAGGTGGTTGAAATGTTTGTGTAAGCATAGCATAGGTTTGTATTATAATTGAATCTAGATGAACATATTGTTATATTATATCCTGATCCATAGTTGTATGCTCCGATTGCTCCACCACCATTGTTAGTGGTACAGTTGTTGTCTTCAAAAGTACAATTTTTTATTTTAAGTTTGCTGTAGGTGAATAATGCTCCACCGTTCCATCCAGCAGTGTTTCTTTTAAAGATTGTATTTTCAATTTCTGTTTGAGCATTTGTATGAGTATGTATTGCTCCAGCCCACCAGTTTGCATGGTTGCCATCAAATTCAGAGTTATTTACATATAAAATTCCACAGTTATTAATAGCACCAGGTTCTACACTAGCACTATTATTAATAAATTTACAATCATCAACATACATTATAACACTAGTTGTACTTCCAGAATTATAATTTGTAACAGCACCGTAACCAGTATGACAATTAGTAATATTACATCCAGTTAAATACATGTAATTATTAGTATTATATATTACAGAATTGTGTCCAGTTGCAGTTTGAACATTATTAAAAGTACAATTTTCTAAATAAACAGTACCATCAAGCTCTAATAAATTTTTAGCATTAACATTTAAAAATTTAACATTAATAAAATGAAGTGTTAATGCAGAATTAGTATTCACAAAGGGTGTTTTTGAAGTAGAACCTCCAGTAATGTAACTAACATCACTACCTACAATTGTAGCACTATTTTTGAAATTTATTGCATTACCAATTGTATAAGTAGTGCCCGTTAATGTAATATATTGGCTAGTTGGTAATTCACACTTAAGTTTTAATGAATTCCAATCCGCCGCAGCAACTGGTGTTCCACTTGTAAGAACATTATTTGATTCATCATTGCTTTGAACTTCTGTTACCTGATTTGTATCGTCAACAGTTTGTTCTATTTCTACAGCATTTACTTCATCAATTCCTGAATCGGTAATTACTGTATCATTGACATCTTCAGTTGCACTTACTGCTCCAATGAAACAGATCAGCACAATAAATAATGATAAAATCACTATCTTATTAAGTTTCAATTTAATTTTCCTCCATATTTTTATATTGAAAATATCTAGAATG